>DOJM01000171.1:1870-4351 GCA_003529225.1 Paenibacillus sp. | reverse complement strand
AGATTCTAACCCTTGATCTAGACGCTAACAAATTTTCTCAGGAACATAATGTGACCAAATGCCGTCCTAAATGGTGTTATAGGTAAAGGGGGCATAGAATCATGCAACGATCCATGACCCGGCCGGGAAATCATGTGATAAAGAGTTACGAAATCTACTCAGATATGCTGTTCCGGATTGCTTTGGTCCATTTAGGCAGCCGCCAAGATGCCGAAGAGGCCACTCAGGATACCTTCATCAAACTGATAGAAAAAGCACCAAAGTTCAAAGACGCTGAACATCAGAAAGCATGGCTGATCCGAGTAATCACCAATCATTGTAAAACATTACTGGGAAGAGGCTGGCGCAAGCGCGAGGTTAAGCTGGAAAATGCTGAGCCGATTGTGGTAGACACCCCCGAGGATTTGGCTCTACTGCAGTTAGTTATGGCGATGCCTATGAAGTATAAAACCGTAATCCATCTTTATTATTACGAGGACTATCCCATCCAGGAAATCAGCAAGATTCTGCAGATTAGTCAGTCTGCCGTGAAGATGAGACTTCAGCGGGGACGGCAACTGTTAAAACTGGAGCTGGAAGGAGTGGAATCACAATGAAAGAAGATCAGTTTCGAACATTATACAAGAAAGCGGTGGATTCTATGAAACCAGGTGAAGAGATGAAAAAAGAATTGATCGACAAACTGGAGCAACAGCAGGAGCGGAAACGTCCACGCAAGACGGTTTATATCGCGGCAAGTATCGTCCTCGTCGCCGGGATCGGCTTAGCTGCACCTAATATATGGCAGCAGTTAAATGGCCAGAGTACTCAAGGGCAAATCGCTCAGGTAACTCCAGGTCCAAACCAACCAGACAATTCTGGCACAAATGCGTCCGGAAGCATTGTTATCCCCAAGTTGGAACTGCCAGATACCAAATCTGGCGTTATGGCAGATATGATCGCTCTAGTCGTATATAAAGATAACATTTATACACAGTCTGCGACTCGAATCAACGCAGCCGATGCTGCCGCTCTGCGCGGTGACAAGCTGGGACGTACTACAGGTGGCATCGATGAATGGAGCGGTAAAGACAAATATATTGAGTTGGCTTCTAACATTGGCGAAACGGATATCTATTCCGTGAAGGGATATGATTCCAATTTCCTGATTATGTCCTATTCGGAAATCAACGGCGAAGTATTCGCCGAACTGTATGAGCATACAAACGGGATCACCGTAAACAGCGGCGCTGATCTATTTGACAAGCTAAATCTGGAAGGTCGAATTACTTCCGCACAATGGGAAAGCTTCGACAGTTGGAACAACGGACAGCAGCAGTACACACCGCTCGCTGACGACGAGGCACTTAATGGCTTCTTGAAGGCACTCCAAGAGGCCAAACCTCTGGCAGCAGAGCCTCTTACCGCGCAAGGCATCTACGAGAGCGAAGACCGCAAGGTTCTCTATCTCCAGCTGGAAGACAACGCCAGGGTAGAGCTGACGCTGTTTGGTCAAGGGCTAGTACGTTACGGTCAGGCACCTGTATTCTTCGAGGTTGAGTCCGGGGCATTCCAGCAGCTATGGGATAGTATGAAACCATAAGAATGATGGTCGGAAACCGAGAANNTATAGCGATAGGAACAAAGATTGGGACAACTTTTCGGGCACCATACCCATTAGAAAAGTCTAGCTGGATACAAAAAAAGGCGCTGCTTCAAAACCATTTCATGGCTTTGCGACAGCGCCCTTTTTGTGTTGCTGTATGGTTTGCATTGCACCATGCCAGAATATCAGATTCTAAATTAAAATCCATATATCGCCAAAAATTTTTATGTAGTAGAATGATTTTGTCGATTAATATATATGTTTAAGAAGGAGTGATTAGATGGGTGCAAAAAATAAAGTTATAGCTGGTGACTATGAAGGTAAAGTAATAATGTCTACTCTTGGAATTGTAAATTTGCAAACTGGTTTTTTAAAAACAATCACACTAGACAAAAACACTGTAGAGGATTATGAGATAATGGACGAAACTCATTCCAAAAGTGCTGTAAGTGCTGTGGGAAGAGGATTAGTGGGAGGGTTTCTACTCGGACCGGTTGGTTTACTCGCTGGCCTTTCAGCTAAGAACAAAGGAGTTCATATAATTGCAGTTCAGTTCAAAGATGGAAAGAAGAGTTTAATAGAGATAGACGAAAAAATTTACAAAGCTTTTTTGAAGAGTTGTTTTTAGAGGAAGTACATAGTGTAAAAGAGCCGTTGTAGGTTAATCCTATGATAGCTCTTTTACATATTCAATATCCCTATGATAGGGACTCAAGAAAGGAACGCCCTGCTATCGGCTGCGCAACCAACAGTTCAATCCAAAATGCTATACCAAAGTTTCTTGACCAGATGTAGAGGAAGTTTTTAAGTGGCTCTAGGCTTATTTGTTTCGTCCCAACCCATGTGCCAATAATCGATAGTAAAATAGATAACACCGTAACATTCAATAAAGTATT
>DOJM01000171.1:1521-1820 GCA_003529225.1 Paenibacillus sp. | reverse complement strand
AATCAAAACCTTTTTCAGATGTCCGAATTACCCACCCATGCAAAACTCCACTTACTACTGCGACTATTGCTGTGATTGTTGTAATCTCCACTCCCGTTCCCCTGCTCTTTCCCTCAACATAAAAACCCCCGGACAGGTCCGAGGGAAAATAAAAGACACGCCTATTAAGACGTGCCTTGCTGCGCAGTATGGTCCTTAAGAACCTTTGAAAAAATATTACTTATAGACTTCATTTGCTAAAATAATAACTTGTTCCTTATTGGGGGACTTCCCTATTTGTTTCGTATTTTCAACCAATC
>DOJM01000171.1:0-1431 GCA_003529225.1 Paenibacillus sp. | reverse complement strand
CGATTGACATCAGGATGGGCACCGTGGGTGAAGTATTAGAGAATATTATTTTTTCTTCAAAATGATGTTTACTTTCAAGTAATAAACTTAGGTCTCTTAATGCTGGGACTACAAGTTTTGATGACTTCCGACCGATTGTATAAACGGAGTCTCCATTTTCATCAATTCCGTGAAAAATAATCTTACCAAAATCATTTTTCGTTAACTTATTGAAAAATTTAACATTCAATATTTCCTCTGTCGTTAATTTTCGCTCAGACTGAGTAATTTGTTTTAAATGATACGCTGCTGCTAAAGATGTTGTATGTGTCCCACCATAATCATTATAGATATAAATTATAATATCATTCCTTCATATTTTTTCTATTATGATTATATCCATTTTTTCATGATGTAATTCGTTTAGTTAATTTTAAAACTACTAACTGTGTCTGAGGGCAAAATAAAAACGCCGCAATGAGCGCAAGCTACTCTATCTATTCTGCAACGCAAGCTTCATGATATTCATCTTTTTTCATTAGTCTGTAGTCACAGTAATTTTCGTATACAGCGTAAATAAATGTATACACCCGTAACCATTAAAAATAACACACTGATATATAGAAATTGCCACAGACCAAGGATATTTACAGAGTGGGACGAAATGGCCATTACCAGCAGTATGCAGATTCCGAATGTAATATCACATAGCAAGGGTTTCACCATCATCTTTAAGTTCACTTTTTTTAAGCGTAAAACTTTTATATTCCAAACAGAGGCCACTACTTCAAGCAATAGTATTGCAATCGCAGCTCCCTTATATCCAAAGCCAGGGATCGCCACCAAAATATATTGGACGATGATTGAACACGCAATTCCAGAAAGAATTCCTAGGAACGGGTTTTTTCGAATCTCCTGTGCCCATAGAATACTGGTGGAAATCTCCCGAAAACCAACGATAAGCGGGATTGGGGCTAAGTATCTAATCACTTGGCTTGCACTGCCAACATCAAAGATGTAAATAGACAACTCGTCCGCGTAAACAAACAAAAATAAACTCGTTAGACCTCCCCATAACCAACATGTGCATATGGCTGTATTACAAAGACTAATGAATTTTCTCTGATTACCCTGCTGCNNAATGACTCAATGCTCCAATAAACAATGTAGGCGCATAAACCACAATAACAGCCATTCCATAAATAACTCCGTATATAGCAGTAGCTTCAGACGCACTGTTTCCTGCTGCAACCAGTCGACTAGGAATTATAAGAGCATCAAGAAATTCTGAAAATGGAATTAACAGGCGGGTAGCTGAGATTGCTAACGAAGTATTCACAAACCAAGACGTCGTTAATAATTGATCTGGAGTCCGGTAAAAGGGGATATCCGCTTTTTTAAGAGAAATGAATAAAATCAATATAATGAACGAGAGGAACGCACCAAAAAAAG
>DOJM01000199.1:4238-10555 GCA_003529225.1 Paenibacillus sp. | reverse complement strand
CCTGACAGATCGGTGATACTTGCTGCTCAGCCATTCCGATATTTTGAGCAATCGTAGTTAACGCAAGACCTGACCGGGTAGCTCTGTCCTCTAGTGCGCGACCCTTGGCGACCGCCCGGCGTACATCACCCGGCAAGTTCGTGGACGTTTCAACAATTAGATTATAAATGCTGTCTTCAAAATGCTGCATATTCATTCAAGCTCCTCTCAGCAGATCCAGATTATCAAAAGTCTGATACAATTAGTATAATAATATCATACCTAGCAGCTCATGAAAGGGGTTACTTTAAAATTGAACTACCATTTTTCCGCCTATTTATATCGGCTTNNTTCAATATATTCAGCGCTGGAGCCTAATGCGCAGCACCGCACCTGAGAATGTTGCTGAGCATTCTTTCCATGTCGCTCTGCTCACACATATGCTCTGTTCCATTGGTAATATTCATTATGGACGTTCATTAAACGCCGAAAGAGCAGCAACTATGGCCCTGTTCCATGATGCCAGCGAGGTGTTTACCGGTGACATTGCCACACCAGTGAAATACAATAATCCCCGGCTACTTACCAGCTTCCGCGAAATGGAAAGAATTGCTGCGGAACGCTTGACCGGTATGATTCCTCCCGAGCTTCAAGGTATTTACACGCAGCTCATGCAGCCGGAGGACAGTTCTTCCGATTCGGAAGACGTTCTGCTGCACAGCTACGTTAAGGCAGCCGATCGACTGGATGCTTACCTTAAGTGTGTGTGGGAGGTTGCTGCGGGCAACCGTGAATTCGCAGCGGCGAAAGAGCAAACAGGTGCGAAGCTACGCGGACTCGGCTTACAGGAAGTAGATTATTTCCTCACTCATATGGCTCCGAGCTTTGAAATGTCACTCGATGAGCTGTCTGCTGGAAACTAAATCCAAAGATCANNGTATCTAGGTTTGGTTAGCTGAGCATTTACCCGTTTACGACCTCGCCACCATTTACATGGATAACCTGTCCGGTCACATAACTCGAATCGTCGGAAGCTAGATACACATAAGCTGGAGCCAGTTCCTCCGGTTGTCCCGGTCGCTTCATAGGCTGCGTGCCGCCGAACTCACTAACCTGCTTCGCATCAAAAGTAGATGGAATAAGCGGTGTCCAAATTGGACCCGGTGCAACGCCATTTACCCGAATGCCTTTCTCCGCCAAATTCGTAGATAAGGAACGCGTGAAGCTCAGAATAGCTCCTTTTGTTGACGAATAGTCCAGTAATTGTGGACTACCACGATAAGCAGTAATCGAAGTCGTATTAATGATAGCAGATCCTGCTTTTAGATGAGACATTGCCGCTTTGGTCAAATAAAACATCGCAAAAATGTTCGTACGGAAGGTACGCTCTAGCTGCTCGGACGTAATATCCTCGATCTTAGCCTGTGGATGTTGCTCCGCCGCGTTATTGATGAGAATATCCAGTTTCCCGAGACCCTCTACCGTCTGTTTAATGAGATCTTTACAGAAGGTTTCCACACCAATATCTCCTGGAATCAGAATGCATTTGCGGCCTTCCTGCTCCACCTGACGTTTCGTTTCCTCTGCATCAGAGTGTTCATTCAGGTATGAAATGACTACATCTGCNNTTCTTTTGCAAAAAGAACAGCTACTGCCCGTCCAATCCCGCTGTCTCCTCCGGTAATAAGTGCCGCCTTGCCCTGCAATTTACCTGCCGCCTTATAATTGGCCGGTTCATATTTCGGCAACGGCTTCATTTCGCTCTCAATCCCTGGTTGTTGATGCTGTTCTTGCGGGGGTAAGGTTTTCGTAGCTTGCTTATTGTCTGACATAATCCCTAGCTCCTCTCGTTAAGTGATGGATAGTTAACTGATCGTCTTAGGATGGCTCAAGCGTATACGTTTATACGTTGGCTTAATCATTTTTTTCAAATTGCTGTATGAAAAGTTACTTACCACACTGCAGGTTGAATCAAACAACGTGCAGTGTTTGGGGACGAAAAAAGGACTGTCCCCTAAGCCCTAGATGGCTATTGGAACAATCCTTTTTGTTTAACGAAAATCAGCTTTGTTTCAGCAAAAGCAATTTTTCTTTAAGTTCAATAATTTTAGGTACAGTATCTACCGCAACCAGTTTCTTTTGATCGTCGGTCAGTTTCATATATCGGTCATACACCCAATTAACAGCTGCCTCATCACTCAAAGCTAACAGATCTACAGTAGGGAGCTGGCTAATTTTGAAGGCTACATTATTTGCTTTCTGTTGATCAGTTAAGTTGGTCTTGCCCTGATAGTATCCTACCGCCTTTAACTCCGAATCATATAGAATAACCATATATTCCTCTTCAAAATTTGGTTGTGTATAAAATGGCGAGTCATCGTAATCATAACTTTCATAAGATAGCTCATCAGCGCTATAACTATTAGAAACCTCATTAAGATACGCTACCGTAGACGAAATATGCTCCACAGTAAAATCCTTAGTAGGATCCAAAATAAGATAGAATGCTGTATTTGGGGTTGTAGTATAGTATTTCACTTCGGGATGTTGCTGAACAAATGCACTAGTTATCGAGATGCTATTTCTAATGTATTTCGAATTGCTCACTCCTGTAATATTTACACCCACACTATATTTAGTTATCGTAGACATATCAAGTGTAGTATATTTCGCATGAAGATCTAATTTTATTGTCTTATACCCAATGGGTGCACCATTCTTATTGAATAAAATTACCGTCATATAATCCTTTACATGACCTGGATAGATTGGGAAAGTAACCCGATAATCAGTCGGAAAGCTCTCACGTTCTTTTTTCAAATCCAAGGCTTCTTCAGGAATGACAGAAAAATAATACTCTGCGTGATCAGTTTCCCTAAAAATTGTTGGCGACAATCCAAGCATACTCACAGTTATGGTAGCAGCATTTGTGTATCTATATACGGCATCTTTTACTAGAGTTATCCCGTTCACTTCGNNCCACTAGTACCGCCTCCACCGCCGCTTGAGCCGCCAGGAGCAGCTATCCCTGAAGGTGTTGCCGTAGGAGTAGGCATAGAGATGGAATCTTTCTGAGATCCTTCTAACAGATCAGGCTTTCTCTCAAAAGATGACCCTTTGGCCCCGTCATTCACCGTCACAGACAAAAGCTGGCCCTGTCCAGTTACCTTTGTGAGTGCATCCAGAATAACCTTGCTTACAGTAGTACCTTTTCCTAATTGAAGAATGATGCCAGACTTTATAGATAAATAATTAATTCGAGTAGTTCCATCAGTAACGAGACGAACAATACCGCCCTTTTTCTGAACAACTACTTGCTCCAAGGTAGAATTCTTAAAGTGGATAGAATCTGCTCCTCCACCTTTAACAATAACTTTTCCTTTTACAGTTACATTATCTAGAGAGACCTCACCTTCACCAATGCCTTCATCCAAAAGCAAGTCCCCGTATATAACAGTATTCTGAAGGTTAACCCTATATGTACTCACTGTTACACTCTCATATCCCGTTAGATGAGCAGGGTCCTTGCTGCCAAAAACTCCAGAATTGGTGATAGTAAATCCACCGCCCATTGGGCTATCCAAGGATTCCAATATGGCTACAGCCTCGGCTCGGGTCATAGCCTGCGTTGGTGCAAAATTTCCGTTAGGATAACCTTTCATACTTCCACTATTAATCATTCCAGCTATCTTTTTCTCACTCCACGATGCAATCTGGTCACGATCTTTGAATTGATCTAGCACTGAGAGATTTTGAGGCTCTTCTAATTTCAGTAGCTTACTGATAATTACAGCAGCCTCCTGGCGGGTAACGGGATCATTCGGACGAACCTTATCTCCATATCCGTTTATGTATCCTTGTGAAGCAGCCTTGGAGAATTCCTCATACACCCAGCCGGTTGCAGGCAAATCATTAAATTTCACTGGTTGACTCTTTGTGATCTCGAAGAAACGATTCACAAGGGCAACAAATTCAGCTCGCGAAATACTTTGATTGGGCTTAACCGATCCATCTTCAAATCCCTTTAACCAGCCCTTCTCTAACCAGCTTTCGATCTGCTTCTGCGCCCAGTGACCCTCATAGTCTTTAACCGAGCTATCTGCTGCTGCGGATACGAAACCCAACGAACTAAATACTAAACTGAGAGCCAAGCTTACACTCACAATCCTTCTTAACTTCAGACCCATCCAAACTCCCCCGTAATCCCTCAGATAATAAAATAATTGTAATTTTAACCCAATCACTAAACATATTTATATTACTCTATCAGTATGTAATTGAAAACGTTTTTTTCTCTAAGAAATAACTACTGTGATATCCTCAACACACCAAAAAACCCGCTCTCCTTTACGGAAGCGGGCTCATAGTGTTACAGATTAAATAATGTCGTTAAATACCATGAAGAATACCATCAGCAGCAATGACACGGACAGCAGTGCACTAAGCGTACGCAATTTGCCTGTTTCTGCTTTAACATCACGGTTCTCACGAATTCCAGCAGCAGCAAGACGCAGAGGCTTGCTCATAATACCACCAAGCGCANNGCAACAATACAACGATAATGATCATCCATGCTACAGAATAATCACCCTTGGTCATCATGTAACCACCTGTAAGTAGTTGAATCACCAAACCGTACTGTGCAAAGCGGTTAAATCCAGTAACTGCACTTAACGTACCTTCTTTTGCTGCAGGCGACAATTTTTCAGCACGGCCGATGATGAAAGGCAGTACAAGGTAAAATCCTAGTGCCAGTGTCCCGATCATATGTAAGAAAAACAAAACGTTCCAATCCATATCATATCTCCTCCAATTTAACTGTGATAATAGTTACATTTAATTATACCCCTTATAATAGAATAAGAAAAGCTACTATAGGTGTCGATTCCTTGAAGTTGTGGATATAAAAAAGAAAGAGCCCTTAAGCCATTCACGACTTTCAGGACTCTCCCCTTACATCTGACACAACCTACACAGATAATATAGCTGTTACGCTGCGTACGGACTCTGCAGACTTATCTAAAGCCGCTTTCTCCTCAGCCGTAAGCTCCAGTTCAAAGACCTTCTCAATCCCATTCGCACCAAGAAGAGCTGGAACGCCCAGAAACAGATTGTCATAACCATATTCGCCTTCAAGCAAGGCAATAACCGGAATGATCCGTTTCTTATCCTTCAAGATCGCTTCCGTCATCTGAACTAAAGAGGCTGCAGGAGCATAATACGCACTACCATTTCCTAAAAGGTCAACGATTTCCCCGCCACCCACACGTGTACGCTTCACAATCTCCTCAATACGATCCGCAGGAATCAATGTATCGATTGGAATGCCTCCGACACTAGAATAACGTACGAGCGGTACCATATCATTGCCGTGTCCGCCGATTACGAAACCACGTACATCTTCAACAGATACATTCAGCTCTTGTGCAATAAATGTGCAGTAACGGGCTGTATCCAGCACGCCAGATTGTCCGATTACGCGATTCTTCGGAAAGCCTAGTGCTTCAAATGCAGCATAAGTCATCGCATCTACCGGATTACTCAAAATGATTACGATAGATTCTGGAGCAACTTTCCTTACGTTCTCGCATACCGACTTCACAATCCCTGCATTGATATTCACAAGATCATCGCGGCTCATCCCAGGTTTACGGGCAATCCCAGCAGTGATAATTACAATATCAGAATCTACAGCATCTTCATAACTTGAGGTCCCTATAATATGACTGTCGAATCTCTGCACAGGACCTGCTTCTTGCATGTCAAGCGCCTTACCCTTGGTTGGGTTTTCCATTTGTGGAATATCGAGCAGCACAACNNGCCGGTAAAACCGGCGCCTACCACTGTAATTTTATAACGCTTGATCGCCACAGATTCGCCTCCTAGAAATGATAAAGGTAAGGCTAATGTTATCTGGCTAATCTAACCTATAGGTGGTTAATAATTTCGTCTGCAAATGCGGAGCATTTCAGCTCAGTTGCACCTTCCATCAGACGAGCAAAGTCATAAGTAACGGTCTTATTGTTAATAGCTGTTTCCATACCTTTATAAATCAGGTCTGCTGCTTCCTGCCAGCCCAAGTGCTCCAAGAGCATTACGCCGGACAGAATGACCGAACCAGGATTCACAACGTCTTTGTCTGCATATTTAGGAGCTGTACCATGGGTAGCTTCAAAGATGGCGTGGCCAGTAATGTAGTTAATATTCGCTCCAGGAGCGATGCCGATACCGCCGATTTGTGCAGCCAGTGCGTCGGACAGGTAATCCCCGTTCAGGTTCAACGTAGCAATAACATCGAAATCAGTTGGACGAGTCAGAACTTGTTGCAGCGCGATATG
>DOJM01000199.1:1045-4113 GCA_003529225.1 Paenibacillus sp. | reverse complement strand
TTGATCGCATATTCAATTGCAGCGCGCACCAAACGCTTCGAACCTTCGGAGGATACCGGTTTGATACCAATACCAGAAGTTTCAGGGAAACGGATTTTGTTAACTCCCATCTCTTTTTGCAGGAATTCAATGACTTTCTTCACTTCAGCAGAGCCTTCTTGATATTCAATCCCTGCATAGATATCCTCCGTATTCTCACGGAAAATAACCATATCCACCAGCTCAGGACGTTTAACAGGAGAAGGTACACCTTGGAAATAACGAACTGGACGCAGACATACGTACAAATCCAATTCTTGACGCAAAGCTACATTCAATGAACGAATACCGCCTCCGATTGGAGTAGTAAGTGGTCCCTTAATAGCTACAAAATATTCGCGGATTGCTTCCAACGTATCATTTGGCAACCATTCACCATATGTATTGAAAGCTTTTTCGCCAGCAAATACTTCGTACCAAGCGATTTGCTTAGTGCCACCATAAGCTTTAGATACTGCTGCATCAAGTACGCGCTTGGAAGCTTTCCAAATATCACGGCCTGTGCCGTCACCCTCGATAAAAGGAATGATTGGATGATTAGGAACTTGTAGTTTTCCTTCTTTAATCGTGATTTGTTCGCCTTCTGTAGGTAGATCGAATTTTTCTAGTTTCAACATTTGAATGTATTCCTCCTAAAGTTTTGTGGATTTAAATAGCATTGACAAGCATCGAACAAAACTCTCATCATTAAAATCAAAAATTTAAAACACTATTGCTAGGGTTCATTCTACTAAACTTTAGGAGCAGCCCGCAAGGCTGCTCTTCTATCTTTCGTCTACTGGAACGTATTTCTGTTCAACCATCCCCGTGTATTCTGCACGTGGACGAATAATGCGGTTATCTGTATATTGCTCCAGAATATGCGCTGTCCAACCTGAAGTCCGGCTAATTGCAAAAATAGGAGTGAACAGTTCACGATCTATGCCTAGCTGTGTATAAACAGAAGCCGAATAGAAATCAACATTCGGTCTTAATCCCTTTTGCCCGGTAATCATTTGTTCAATATTTACGGACATGTCGTACAGGGTGGTGTCATTTTTCATCGTGCCAAGCTCCAGCGACATTTTCATCAAATGCTTTGCACGTGGATCACCATTCTTATATACCCGATGACCGAAGCCCATGATTTTCTCACGGTTATCCAGTTTCTTACGGATAAACGGTTCAACCGCTTCCAAACTTCCGATCTCTTCTAGCATCTTCATAACAGCTTCATTCGCCCCACCGTGAAGCGGGCCTTTGAGCGCGCCAATAGCGGAGGTAACCCCAGAATAAATATCGGATAATGTCGCAACCGTAACCCGGCCAGCAAAAGTTGAAGCATTCAGCTCATGGTCTGCATGAAGAACAAGTGCGGTATCAAGTGCTTTGACAGATACGCTGTCCGGCTCTTTTCCCCACAGCATATACAGGAAGTTCTCAGCAATAGAAACGCCTTCTTTCGGAGCCACTGGTTCGAGCCCTTTGCGAATACGCGATAGTGCCGCCACAATTGTTGGGAGTTGTGCCTGCAGTTTTACCGCCTTAATCTCGTTCGCTTCTCTGCTCATATCGTCAGCTGCTTCATCATAGAGAGCAAGGCTTGATACAGCCGACCGCAATGCTGCCATGGTGTTGGCGTCTTTTGGATAGAGCTTCATTTGCTCGATTACCTGTTCAGGAATCTTTGCGAAAGCACTAAGATCCCGCTTGAGCGCTTCCAGCTCTGGCACCGTCGGCAGACTGCCGAACCATAACAAATAAGCTGTTTCTTCGAAGGTAGCATGTTCTGCAAGTTCATCAATATCATAACCCCAGTACAGGAGTACACCATCCACAATAGAACTAATGGATGAAGTTGTTGCAACGATACCTTCCAAGCCTTTGGTAGCTGTCATAGCATATCTCTCCTTTGCCAACAAGGTATAAAAACAATCTTATTTCCATGAAAACATTTCCAATTTAAAGCAATAAAAAAATCTAATAAGTGCGTTTAAGACATCTCCGTCAGGAATGCTGTATGACCAACATGCTTCGTATCTTTATTCATCATACTGGATTTTGTCTGTTATGTGAACAATGTGGAAGCTTCGGAGCGCATCAAATGATTTTATCAGAGAGATAGAAAAAAACTTCTAATCCCCTGATTCAATTTTTCCATTTCAGTTTAGAGATTCCGGCCCATTCTAATATTTATCCCGCATTCTAGTCTTTAAATCGATCCTATGAATATATATGAAGACGAGCTCTTATTCCCCTGTATATGCAGGAATAAAGAAGGTGTGGTCTCGGTATGGATCGTTTGGTATTAAAAAGACTGCTGCGCGGCCTGTGGGTCGTTCTGGCAACTTCCATCCTCCTGCTCGCAATCTATTTATTACTTCCGCTGTTATACCCTCTATTGCTCGCTTGGCTGCTCGCATATGTCATGCATCCATTAGTGCTTATTCTTAAAGGCTTTAAATTACCAAGCTGGCTGGCGGTATCACTCGCGCTGCTATTTTACATAGGCGGAATCACGCTAGTCTTAACCGCGATGATTACAAGACTCGTAAAAGAATTGATCATCCTGCTGCAAACCTTTAATCTCCACACCGACCAATGGAAGGATCTTCTGATGTCCTTAAGCCAGAATGCAAGCATTCAGAACATCATCAACCAGATTAATCAATTCTACCGAGACAATCCTGACTATCATGCTACGATTGACAGCAATATCAGCAGAACAACGGAAACTGTGGGTTATGCAGTCACGCAAGTGGTTACGGGATTTTTTAATATAATATTGAGACTGATCTCCGCACTTCCTAGTATGGGTACGATTCTTATCGTGGTTGTCCTTGCTGCCTTTTTCATTAGTACGAGTTGGGAGCGTCATAATGATAAACTTACAGGCTGGCTGCCGGCAGCATTCCTAAAGCCTGTGTCAGATATCTGGAGAGATTTACGCAGAGCGCTCTTCGGTTATCTTCGCGCCCAGGTCATCCTGATCTCCATCACAGCGATCATTGTAGTAATCGGGCTGCTGCTGCTGGGTGTGAAGTCTGCAT
>DOJM01000199.1:768-1022 GCA_003529225.1 Paenibacillus sp. | reverse complement strand
CGGTGTGGGAATTGTGATGCTGCCTTGGGCGCTATATTCTTATATGACGGACAATCTGGCACTAGGGATAGGACTATCCATACTCTACGCTGTTATTCTTATAACCCGGCAGGTGCTTGAGCCGAAAGTGCTCGCCAGCAGCATCGGACTTGATCCCCTCGCCATGTTGATTGGCATGTTCGCCGGTCTGCAGTTGTTCGGTATGCTAGGGCTGATCATCGGACCCGTTGTCCTAGTAGTCCTTGTTGCCTTTA
>DOJM01000199.1:394-636 GCA_003529225.1 Paenibacillus sp. | reverse complement strand
GGTCCGCTCTCTTATTGTTGTAAAAAGTATACTAACGACGGTAAAAGGTGAAGGTGCCATTCTTCATCTTCTTCTCAATCCACTTCAGCAAAAATATACGGTACAAAGGCCGAGTCAATGGAAATACTAGCGTGAAACCGACAATATCGGTTACGAAACCCGGCAATATCAGTAGCAATCCTCCGAAAAAAATACATAAACCATCCAGCATCGTCCGACCAGGAACGCGGCCCTCCTGCATA
>DOJM01000199.1:0-237 GCA_003529225.1 Paenibacillus sp. | reverse complement strand
TCTATCCAGCCTAGCAGGCTTCCATTCCTGGTTCACCCAAACATGACTTGTCGTGCCGGTAACCAGCAGCTCCCCAGGTGGATCCATCGACCGCAACTCGCCTAGAGTAGTCAATAAATCTTCTGAATTTCTACCTTCTTCTTCCGTAAGCCTCCGCACTTGATACTCAAATACGACTCGTAACGCTGAGAAGGTAGTCATTCGCGCATACACGGAGATAAGATCATCATATCGTGC
>DOJM01000198.1:890-5675 GCA_003529225.1 Paenibacillus sp. | reverse complement strand
GCTTGGCGGCAGCGCATTGAACGCTATGCCGTCGAGCGGGATGCCTGCCGCACGGAGCTGGAGACGCTGGCAGGCCAAGAGAAGCTGCTCGCGGAAGAAATGAGCCTGGCGGAGACGGCTTTTACGAAAACTGCTGAGCAATATGAAGAATGGCTTCGTGAGCGCAGATTGCCCGAAGGGTTGTCTCCGGAAGGGCTGCCGGAACTCTTCGCTATGGTGGAGCAGGGGAACGAACTGCTGCGCCAAGAGAATAAGCTCTCTTTACGACTGAAAGAGCTGGAAGATGAGTGTAACGTTTTCGAGGAGGAGCTGCTTGCTCTCATTTATGAATCAGGTACTGATCCTTTAGACGAGTCTGGCGTAGCGGCAACTAGCTTTGATATGGATCCGGAGGATGGACAGCGACGATCTGCACTAACTTTACTAAGCTGGCTGGAACTTCGAAAAAGAGCTTGGGATGAACTGAAAAAGGATCGGATTCGCCGGGAAGGTATTCAGTCACGGTTACAAGAGCTGCTGGAAGAGCTTAAGGAGAGCCATAGGGTATTAGGTCAGTTAAGAGAACAGCGTGACCACCTGTTGTACGAAGGAGGAGCAACAGGCGGGGAGGATTTCTTAAGGAGATCGGCTGCTGTACAGCGGCGTAGTGAGCTGAATAAATCCATTCGCCAGTGGGAGCTAGCCATGTTTGGAGGCTGGGAGGATGAGCGAGTTGACGCCTTGCAGTTATTATTAGATCATCATGATGCTTCAGCACTCCAGAAGGAGCGTACAGCGGCTGAAGAGTTAGCTGAACGGGAGGAAGAAATGTGGAACACCCTGCTGGAGCAACGAGGGAAGCTGCTTCAGGAAAGAGAGTATTTGAAAGAGCGTTGTATGGGGGACACTGTAATTCAGCAATTGGAAGAGCAGAGAGCCGCTCTGCGAATCGTGGCTGATAAGTATGCAGTAGCAGCATTAACTGCTGAATTAATCGGAAGAACCCGCCGTATTTATGAACAGGAGAAGCAACCTCAGGTACTTTTGCTTGCATCTGACTATTTCTCCAAGCTGACCGAAGGGGTATACAAGAGAGTAGTTATGACTCTAGGTCATAAAGAACTAAAAGCGGATCACAAAGATGCTGGACTGCTGGACAGCGGGCTGCTCAGCCGTGGGACGGCAGAACAGTTGTACCTTTCCATCCGCTTGGCACTTGCAGAGACGATGTCTCGGCAAGTATCGCTGCCACTGCTGTTCGATGATCTATTCGTCAATTTTGACGAGGCTCGTCTTCATGCTGCGCTTTCGCTGCTTGGCGAACTGTCGGTCTCCCGCCAGATTGTGATGATGACCTGTCACAAGCATGTGGCGGAAGCGGCAGCACGAATCATTCCAACAGCAGCAGTTATTTCCGTGTAACTGGTTTTATGGATGCAAGGCGGTTCCCTTTTCCACTCGAACCCGATTGGGAATCGCTACGAGGTGGAATAGACCATGGCGTACGTAGTAGCATGACAGCCCAGACCATCGACAAAGCTCCGAAGATCGGGTAGAACACGGAGAGTAGAGAGCTAAAGCCAAATTGGCTCAGTAAATAACACACCAACATCAGAATCGGCGTAATGAATGCGGGTTTAACTGGAATTCGTTGTTTAAGCTGCATGGTGACGCCATAAATGTCGGCGACAAAAGTGCTAAAGATCTCCAAAAAGATCAGCAACAAATATATAGTTTGCACTACAGTACCTAACCGGATGGCGATGTTGCCCATAGGGATTTCAAATTTGAGAATACCAGGCATCTGCGAGCTCATCGCGAAATGCGCGGCGATCAACATAAAGCCGATTCCGGCACCACCAATAATACCGCCCCAGACAAGAGATTTTTCTTCATCAGTATGTCGAGCCATGGGAACTAATACGGCTTGAGCCATACCTAGATTAAAGGCGGTGTAGAGCAGCGGCGACATCCAAGCGCCAAAGATTGTCCGATCCGTTTCTAAGAATAAGAACCGCTGAGCTCCTGGGATTTGAAAGGTATTAAAAATAATGNNGGAAATTCCCCGTTTAAGCAGAAAATAAGAACCAACCAGCGTCAGTATTAACCCTGTTTGATAATGAAATCCAAAATGCTCTTGAAAAATAGCGCCCGCGCCTGCAAGCATAATACTGTTGACACCCATTAAGATGACCATCGTGAACAAACTGATGGTGCTTCCGACTTGGTCGCCGAAAAGGTGTCGGTTAAAGTCTTCATAAGACTCTGCTTCTATGCGCCGAGCGATGACCATCATTTTCGTACCCAGCCAAATGAACAGTATAGTAGAGAGCAGGATGGTCAGGACTGCCCAGTGTCCGTAACGAGTGAAGAATTTTAATATTTCTTGTCCGGTGGCGAATCCGGCTCCTACAATGGTGCCAATGTAAGTGAATGCGATCTGTAATGTTCGGACATGTGATTTCATGGCTCCCCTCCTAATAATTTTAAGAACAAAAGAAAAATCATAATGAGTGCTATGCAGGATAGCCTTGTGCACTCTGTATAGTACAGGTTATGATGAGGATCAGTAGGACATGACTTCCGTGATTCATTTGTACGGAACGNNGGTATTGGAGGTTCGAAGTCATGGAAGTGTTGAAACAGCGGATTTTGGAGGAAGGTGTCGTCGTCTCGGATGAAGTGCTGAAGCTGGATGCACTGTTGAATCATCAGGTAGATCCACAGCTTACGATGGAAATGGGACGGGAGTTTGCCGGGAGGTTTGCGGACTGCGGAATAACACGTATTGTGACCGTGGAATCCTCGGGCATTGCCGTGGCATTTGCCACCGCATATGAGTTAAAGGTGCCGTTAGTTTTTGCACGTCGCAAAAAAACACTTTTAGCAGATCCGGACGCACTTTGTGAAAGAGTTCCTTCTTTTACGAAAGGTATTGTTACCGACATTATGTTGTCTCGCCAATTCATTTCTCCAGAGGATAAAATCCTCTTTATCGATGATATTATTGCTAATGGTGATGCAGCACGTGGATTGATTAAGATTATCGAGCGCTCCGGCGCTGAGCTGGTAGGTCTTGGCGTTGTAGTGGAAAAAAGCTTTCAGGCAGGAGCTCGGACGATCAAAGAACAAGGCATCCGACTGGAGTCACTCGTAAGAATTACTTCTCTTAGTGGAGGCACCATTGAATTTGGGGAATAACCCGCTTTAGAAATAAGAACAGGCCTATTTTCAAACAACTGCTTTTCACCCTATAGATTTTCCTTTATAATAAAATCAGACATAGGGAGGAGGCGTCACAATGGGGAAAGAACCGGTGACTGAGCAATTTTTTATTGATAAATTAACCGAGGCCAAGGATCACTTCGAGCGTGCGCTGGATTGCAAACACACGGAATTCGACGNNTGAACATCCTCAGTTTTTTTGGTACAAACGCTATGTAGCTTGGTCAGAACTTCTGACAATCAAAGGTTTATGTGAGGAACTTTCCTTCCCTTGGAGGGAAAAATTCACAACTAACCAAGTGGAGTATCTGGAGCAACGTGTGATGTCCGCTAAAGTTCTTGATTTTTGGTTCGAGAAGAATGAAGCGCTGATATAAGAATGCTTTAGTAGACATGCAATTGGTCAATTACTTATACGAGACCCAGATGATTTTTCATTTGGGTCTTTTTTCTGGAAATATAGAAAGTATATATTTTACGCTATCCTTTATCCTTATATTTTTCGCAGAACGGATCTTTGCAAGCGATACGTAGTATCACTGCATCGGAACTATTCTCTCCTTAAAGGGGGGCGTATCCGTTTCTGCTTAATGAAAATAGGATAAGCTATATTGAGGGAGGGATTCATGATGATTAGCGATGAACAATTAGATGCGTACCGAATTTCCGGCGAGAAAATTCGTGTGGTGCGGGATGGTATAGAAAGTAATGATGTAAAAGGGATTGTTCTGGCTTGGGACGATTCGCAGGTAATGATTCGTCGTCAGAATAGACGAGTAGTAAAGCTTGATCGGAATTATCTATTCCAACCCTTCAGTGAACCAAGGAAAGAACCTGATAATATATAATCTCCACAGCATAAACAGCTCCTTACCCAAATTGGGTGGGGAGCTGTTCTGTGTATACCTATGTCTCTGACGGATTAAATACTTAGAGCTAGCTGGGAGTCGCTTTCTTCTCTGGTGAGTATGGAGAGTTCTGTGGACAGTCCGAGATACGCGCGCATCCGCAGCATCATCTCTCTACGGAATCCTGGCCATAATATATTCATCTCACCTTGATATCCTCTACAGGAGTACAAGGCCTCGACTCCTCGTTGATCTTGGCGAACTGTTGTGATCTTCAGATCATGTGAGCTCAATTCACGCGTAACCTCTTGAAGCATTAATGAGGTCTTCTTAGTGGCACCAGACAAGAGCTCCATATAAAGCTGAGGGGTCTTAAATAGACCACTCTTGCTGATTACACGGCAGTCACGCTCGAAAACTTTATGAATAAACGTTAGCAGCAAATAGCTTCTGACAAGGGACAGTTCTTCTTTAGTAACATCTTCATCAACAATAGATGTCTTTAACTTCGTAGTCGCCATTATAAATCACCTCATTTATATTATGCGAACTTTTGTTCTCATTATACCTTATATTCGGAATTAAAAGCAATAATTATCCATAAAATAATGATGGATAAGAAAAGCTGGAAAATATATTGACGCTTTAATCTCAGCATGGTATGATCTATCTTGTGACCGCAAGTTGATATGTAGTCATTATGATGTGCGGTCGTGGCGGAATTGGCAGACGC
>DOJM01000198.1:418-851 GCA_003529225.1 Paenibacillus sp. | reverse complement strand
GATAAGGGAATAACATTTTCATTGTGGATGGAGCCTAGGCTCATGAGAGTTTTGTATTAAAGAGCATTGGAGTTGGATTTATTAAAGGAGAATTCAAGATTATAGGGAATTTCTCCCTATAATTATTAGAATTCAGTTATTTTCAATGAGTATAGGGAATTACTCCCTATAAATTCGGATAAAACCCCAAATAAGTTAAAATCCAATGAATTATAGGGAGGCTTTCCCTATATCCTTCGATTTTTGGACTAAAGCGTAAAATTAAAGGGAAGAATTCCCTATATCCGTGATTGAGATTGAAAAGAAGTAGAAAGTGGGGCATATATGCACCAGAATTGCCCCGGAAACTTCCCATAGTCGCCTCAGCCTACAAAATTACATTTATAAATAATACGAGGGTGGCTAACACCTTAATTCCTGCAAATCTGCAGTA
>DOJM01000198.1:0-329 GCA_003529225.1 Paenibacillus sp. | reverse complement strand
AGCCGATGGCTCATGAAAGTTCTGATGATCCTGCTATGACTTAGCTTAATAAATATCGAATTAACCCTAATAAAGCGAAGGCGAACAAAACTGTCCCAGCACCAATGCCTGTAATTGCACTGTTTGCAACCTTAAGTTTTTTAGATATGAATAGTGATACGATAGAGGTTGCAACAAGAAATGCTGCTAAAAGGTATAAACTGAAATCGTTAAACACACTTTTTAAGCCAATAAAATGAATCCCTACTATAAAGGCAATCCAAGGAGCAACGTAATCATTATACTTGCATTTCATCAATATAGAAGCTCCAGCACCAGCCAAAAACAAT
>DOJM01000197.1 GCA_003529225.1 Paenibacillus sp. | reverse complement strand
CAATAGCTGTACGTGGGTTACACCGAGATCTGCGATATGATCGAGTCCCGTGAGAATGCCATCAGGTCCACGAGTGCTTTCTTCCGCCAAAGCGAGATATTGTCCCTTATGAGCCATGCCGCTTGCCGGAAGAATGGATAAGTCACGCAAATGAAGCTCATAAATAATGGCGTCCACAGGATCCTCAAAAGACGGCTTATCTTCCGTCCACCGCTCAGGGTCTGTCTTGCGCAAATCTAGAATAGCACCTCTGTCACCGTTCACGCCAACAGCCCGTGCATAAGGATCAGCTGCTTCATTCCACTGTTCACCTAGACGAACTCGATAAGTATAGAATTTGCCATCCAGATCACCGTCAACAGTAACTCTCCATGTTCCCCGGATATCGCGAATCATAGCATATTTGCACTCTGCAGCTCCTTGCCATGAGTCATAGATTACTAGCTCTGCCTCTTGAGCCGTAGGGGCCCACAAGCAAAACGATGAACAGGCCGATGAATATGTAAGTCCCAGATCATCCCCNNTCCCCGTCATAGCTGAACAACTGATCAAACTCCTGAGCGAATACGGAAATCCCTCTAGTAGTCTCAGGATCACCATAATAAATGGGTTCCTTCATTTCCTTTTGTACGGACAAAGCACCTATCCCCTTTTCCAGTTATTAACTGGATTATAGTATGATCCTCGAATTTGTGCAAACGTTTGACTCGAAATAGTTAGATCATTTTTTTCAGGGTAATCTCCTAGTCAAATCGTAATTAACTAGGCGTTTCTAAGATATTCATTCCCACCATTGTAATGATGTCTTTATTTGCATAATATGGGATGCGGCGTTCTTTACAAAGAGCAATCCTTCCATCCTTATACCTCACACCGTTATCCTGAACAATGAGGATTGGACGATCCCCGTTATCAGGTACTTCATATCCTATTCCTAATACCCAATGGTAGTCGTAAGCAAAATTCCCTCTCCACCGAAAATTAAACCATTTATCAAATTTAACAGCTACTGGCCGACCTGCATCAATCTCCACTTTATACACATCGAAATCGTTAAAAGTAGCGATAGATAGCTTATGTCCCCCATTTGGCGAGATTGAAGAGTGGATATAAGCTGAGATCCCCTTTACAAACCGGCGTGTACTCATGCCTAAAGGGGTTCCTCCGTGATGACTGTATAAGTAATTAATATGATCTGCCTTAGAGTGAAAATGACCTCTGCCACGAATAAAGTCCATTCCTAGCTGGGTATTCCAATACTCGGTTAAAGCTGCCATTGTCGCAGGTCCACATGCAGAAGAAGGGGCTGAAACCCCAGCCTCCCACTGTGTGTATGGATCCGCCGGTAGTTTGTTACTGAGACTGGAGCCTCTATGCTTCATCAGGATGTTTCTCCTTTTGAAGAGTTCGCCTTAGGGTCTAAAAGGACCGGGCCCTCCGGGAGTAAAATCACATTCCCGCCAACATCCATAGGCACCTCTGAATCTGCCCCTGTTTCGGTTTCCTGTGCGGGTCTTTGTTCTGTCTGAGCAACTTCTTCCTCATCACCCTCATATCTACTTTCAGGATTAATCTGTAGTGTGAAATAGAAATTGGAGCCCTCTCCTTCGCTACTTTCCACCGCAATGGCTCCACCCATCAACTTAACAAGCTTCTTGCAAATGGCTAGTCCTAGCCCCGTCCCGGCATACTTACGATTAAACGAGGAGTGCAGCTGGTAGAACGATTGAAACAACTGATGCTGCTTCTCTAAAGGAATACCTATCCCAGTGTCTCTTACATTAAATTTCAAAGTCGATTTCTTTGAAACCACGGACAATTTCCGCTCCACGTAAATGCAGACATTACCTCGGTCAGTGAATTTAATCGCATTGCTGACCAGATTAACCAACACCTGACGCAGACGCCCTGCATCTCCCATAATGAACGTAGGAACTCCTGGCGCCATGCTGTAAGACAGCTCAAGATTTTTTTCCAAGGCCTTAGCCATAAATAGATCCGTTACACTGTCCAGTACCTCCCGAAGATGCACAGGCTCATGTACGATCATCATTTTGCCGNNCTCAATTTTACTGTAATCGAGAATTTCATTCAGAATATATAGAAGAGAGCTACTGCTCTCCTTAATAATATTTGTGTACTCACGTTGCTCTTCATCTAGTTCCGTCTCTGCAAGCAGATCCGTCATCCCCACTATACCGTTCATAGGCGTTCGTATTTCATGACTCATAATGGCTAGAAACTCTGATTTAGCCTGGTCCGCTTTTTCTGCAGATTCCTTCGCCCGAATGATCTCCTTCTCATCTGTAATATCCCTGAACACGACTACAACACCTTTAGGTTCGCCTTTATCAAAAAGAGGGGTTACTTGGTACTCCGCAAGAAAGCTTGTACCATCTTTACGCCATAAGACTGCATCCTTGCTCTGGTAAGATCCCCCTGACCTAATGGCCTTGATAAGTGGCGACTCCTCTGGCCGGTAATGTATCCCATCAAGCGCTGTCTGCTGAATATGATCCAGATAGGAATGGCCCATGATCTCATCATGTTCATAGCCGAGCATATGCAGACCTGCAGGGTTGATGAAGGTCACCTTCTCCTCCATATCGAGTCCAAAAATACCCTCCGAAACCGCATTTAATATAAGGGTGTACTCATTGCTCAGCTTCTCAATTTGTTCTGTATATCTTATACGTTCCGTAATGTCACGAGAAATACCATATACACCAACCACTTGATCGTCTACAATGATCGGAATATTAGTGGTATTAATCTCTACAAAATGCCCGTCTTTATGAATAAGTGTCAGATCATAGCTTTGAGGATATCCCTTAGCGGCTAAGTTAAAATGATACAGCGTCTTCTCCATATCCTTCTCATGCACAATGGGACCAAAGTACATTCCGATCAGTTCTTCCAGCGAATATCCGGTCAGCTCCTCCAGATTCGCATTGGCTGTTAAATAATCCCCGTGCAAATTCATTGAGTACACAGCAGACGGATTATATTCAAATAAGGATTTATAGCGCTGTTCATTCTCCTGAAGTTTGGATTCGAACTGCTTACGCTCTTCAACAGCATGACGCGAGATTAAATCCAGCGAGTTCTCAGAAATCAATCTATAATTACGTTCACTTTGAAAAATCTGTTCCTCTAGCTCTCGATGAGCTGCCATTTGTTGATCTGCAATCTTTCGGTCCGTAATATCTTCGGCGTACACAATAATATACGAAGGGGCTTGTCCTGCTGCTCCAAATCCTGAGAACGTCAGAGAAAGCCATACCGGGTGAGCCCCTTTGTTAAGAAAGCACTCTTCCTTCTTCCAGCTTCCTGTTGGGGAATTCTGAAGCTCGTCCATCACCAATCTATAGGTGAGCTCTTTCGAAGACGACTGTCTATCTTTCATTTCTGAAAAAATAGCCCCAGCAAGAAACTCGGCTTCCGTAAAGCCAAGTAAATTGTAAAAAGCCGGATTAACCTTTAGCCAGTTGCCATTGCCATCGTTTAAAGATAGTACGGCCATTCCCTCTGGGGACCTCATAAATGCATGTTCTAACATCATGCTATATTCTATCGAGTTATCCATCTAATCCAGACCTCCTCTGTTGCGAACGTTGCACCACTTAA
>DOJM01000625.1 GCA_003529225.1 Paenibacillus sp. | reverse complement strand
ACCGGTGGCTCTTCTGGACGATCTGAACTGTCTGTTTTCAAGCCAACAATGGATTTAACCACGTCCATGCCTTCGGTAACTTTACCAAAAGCGGCATAGCTTCCATCTAGACTAGGATAAGCTGCATCCATAATAAAGAACTGGGAACCGGCAGAATCTGGAGCCTGCGATCTTGCCATGGACAGAACACCTTCCGTATGCAACAGGTTATTAGTAAACCCGTTTCCAGAGAATTCTCCGGCGATACTATACCCTGGGCCACCCATACCAGTACCATCAGGGTCACCGCCCTGAATCATGAAGTCAGGGATCACTCTATGGAATATAGTGCCGTCATAGGATCCCTTTTGAATCAGTGAGATGAAGTTGTTCACAGTGTTAGGGGCAACTTCAGGATAAAGCTCGGCTTTGATGATGCCTCCGTTATCCATCTCAATGGTCACAATGGGGTGGCTTGCTGTAGCTNNGGAAGTCCTTCGTTAGCCCCAGGATTTGTCTCGCTGCTTGCGTTATTTCCTGCTGCTCCACTGCTGCTTCCATTATTACTGCTGGCATTGTTATTGGTAGGCTTATTACCGCAACCTGCTGCAATAACCATCACCAGGCATAACATGACCATTAGGATAGCAGATCTTGCTCGTGTAGACTTCACTAATCAATCTCTCCTTTTTTCTTGAATAATCTCGTAGGTACTTCTCATAATAACCTCTTTGTCCCTTTACATGCAAAGGTCAGTTGTGACATGTGGGATTGGCACATTCTCAAAAGAGGTTTACAATAATAGGAATGTTTCCGCGAGGACATCAAGAAAGGATGTGTAGATCATGCGCTTTTCATGGAAACGGAACTTGATCGTGCTATGGGTGGGTGTCTTTTTTTGTAGTACGGCGTATTCGATCTCTATTCCGTTCCTCTCTATTTTTTTGAGTGACGAGCTTGGGGTTACGAATCATTTGGAAATTTGGTCTGGGGTTAGTTTTGGCATAACCTTTCTAGCCAGCGCTTTAATTTCTCCCTTTTGGGGTTCCCTCGCCGATAAATATGGCCGGAAGCCGATGCTTATTCGCTCGGGCTTCAGTTTGGCAGCCTTATATACGATTAATTATTTCGTGCATGATCCTTACGTCTTTCTGATCGTACGCGTACTGCAAGGGTTGCTTGCTGGATTTGTTCCCGCTGCGATTGCCATGGTGGCTACGAACACACCTGAGGATAAGACTGGTTATGCGCTGAGTATTATGTCTACAGCCGGAGCAACGGGCAGTATCATTGGTCCATTGATCGGCGGTGTAGTGAGTTTTTATACAAGCAATCGGGTTGCTTTTTTATTCTCAGCAGGTATTGTACTCGTTTCAGCACTTATCGCTACTTTTTTTGCTAAAGAAGAGAATTTTGACCGATCTGCTCTGAGGTCTCATGTAAGTGATGATATCAAGGAAGCGCGAAGCAATCGCGCATTTATGACTTTGCTATCGCTGGCAGGAATAAGCACCTTTTCTGTTATGATTCTGGAGCCGCTTATTCCGATACATCTGCTAGACATGGGAATCGCCAAGAGCAGTGCCTCGCTAAGCTCAGGAATTGTATTCTCTGCTGTGGGTATTGCTACTGTGCTAATGGCTCCGCAGTGGGGGAGAATCGGAAGCCGGAAGGGCTTCGGGTTGATCCTGTTCATTGGGTTGATCGGTGGAGGTATCGGTAATATTCTGCAGTTCTTTGTTACGGGTTATGTAGAGTTCGCCGTTCTTCGTTTTGCTTACGGCTTGTTCTATGCAGGTGTGCTTCCATCTGTAAATGCAATGATTGTACAAGTGATTGAGCCCGGATTTCGTGGACGTGCTTTTGGTCTCAACCAAGCGGCATCTCAACTCGCGACAATGGCCGGGCCTATTATAGGCGGCTTACTGGGGGCTTTTATCCAGATCCGCTGGGTGTTTGTGATCAATGGGGTGATGCTGCTTGTAGCAGCGGTATTGGTTAAGACCCGCAAGCTCGATTCCCAAATTGCTGCAGCGCGTTCAGCAGAATAACCGGTAGCTACAAGAGCAACCCTTACTGAAGCCAGTGCTCATATTGACAAATAAAGCCGCCGGATCCTAGCCCGGCGGCTTTATATAGTCTAATCTCCCTGTGATCCGTTTAAGACGTCCGTTCCAGGCATGCCATCTACTGGTGGTGAAGCAGGGTCGATGATGGATCCTGGATACACCTCATCTGCATCAGGAATATCTTCCAGTGGCGGATCCTCCTCTTCCATCTTTAGCAGCTCCTCGTCCTCAGCATTATCCATATCGCTGCTTGTTAGTCCTGCCGTTTCAGCAGCCAGGAATGCATCGGATGCCAGTAAGTCATTTCTTTCGAATGTTTCCTCAGGTTGGCTTAAACCAATATCCGCCGCCAAATATTTATCGCCAACCAACACGGGGTCGGCATCTTCATTGACAACATCTTCTTCATCAATATCGGCTTGTATATAGCGCTCATATACAAAATCGGCTTCAGTTTTATTAGGTGTATCTTCCATATCCGTTCACTCCCTCAGTAGGATAAGATTTGGACTTCTCATATGTATCTTTACCCGATTGCCTATGATCGAATCGTTTTATAAATAATCAGGGAAATAACGCCGATAAATAACGTCTTTTTTCGAGAAAATTTACAAGAATAGGCAGGAATAGTGCGAAGGTTGTCGAAATTAAGAATCATATATGATCATTTAAANNATAAACAACTAATGAATTACTGAGGTGCTACGATGAAGTTGCCAAAACCAAAGATAGCGGCTACTTTGCTATTATTTCTATTGCTAACAGCAATAGTGCCTTACGGTGCGGCGATAGTGAGTGCTGGATCATCAGACTCTGCGCTGCCAAGTTGGGAGATTAGATTTGGAAATACAGAAGCAGAGACTGTTGAAGAAGCTGTAGCAGCTTCAGACGATGAATGGATCCGCGTAACGCCTCATGATAACAAACCAGACACGCCAAAAGGTACATCCTCAGCGTGGCTCCGGTTTTCTTTGCCGCAAATGAGCGAGAAATCCGCGTTATTCATTAATAAAGTATATGGAAATAGCGTCAAGGCTTATGTGAATAACGCGTTAGTATATAATTCTGAGAATAAATATAATTTCAATGGCAGCAAAATTTTAATTCCTTTATCCACAGAAGATGGAGGAAAGAAACTATACATATGGACCCAGGGAGGAAGCAAGGATTTAGGAATAGAAGGCGAAATAAGGGTAGATCGCTACAGTGAGCTGTTGTCCATTTATGTAAAGCAGGGCTTAATGGATATCATCATTGGGGCGACGTTTATCTTTATAGCTATTGTCCTGTTTATTTGTTCATTATTTTTGAGAAAAGGATTTTATACGGACGGATTTTTGTTAGTGTTAATTCTCTTATCCATTGGAGTCATAGTGGTTACATATTCTTCGTTCTTGCCGATCATCCTCGGGGATTATGGGGAAATCGTACTTGTTTTCTTTGATTTAGCGTTGTACACCTTATTGCCATCCGTAACCTTTTATTTTGAGAAAATATTCGGTTCAGGGAAAAAACAAGTCGTCACCCGATTCCGTAAGTTTCAATTGGTTTATTCTATATTCTGTCTTTCACTAATGGTTATTAATATCCTTCTGTCGTATCAGCTGGAAGAATTTTATAGATTCATGACTGCTGATATTCTAGGCGTCATTATGATTGTGCAATTTATATTATTGGTAAGCTTAGCGTTTATTCATACTTATCGCGGCAATGGGGATGCTATTGTTTTTACTACAGGGTTTACAATCTTTGCCTTTATATCTCTTGTCGAATTGATCGTATACTACATATCCAGAGAATCCTATCAATTATATTGGTGGAAGTGGGGGATGATGGTTTTCGTATTATCCTTAATCGTCATTCTGGGGAGAAGGTTTACGAGAAACCATGAACAACTCGTTGAATATTCTCGTAAGCTTGAGACGTTTAATAATGATTTGCAGCGTTCCGAGAAGATGGAGATTATAAGTGAATTAGCGGCTTCTGTAGCGCATGAGGTACGGAATCCCTTACAGGTAACCCGTGGTTTCCTTCAGATCCTAGGAGAACGTTCAGATCATAAGGAGAGGGAATATATGCAGATGGCTATCGCAGAACTGGATAGAGCTACGGTGATTATCTCAGACTTCCTTACCTTTGCTAAGCCAGGGCTAGAGACTATTGAGAGGCTTGATGTATCTGAGGAGTTACGGCATGTGTCGGGTATTCTCGCTCCGCTTGCGAATTTGCAAGGGGGAGTCATTGAACTCAATCTACAGCCGGAACTCTGCGTGATTGGATCATCTGCCAAATTTAAACAAGCGTTTATTAATATTATAAAAAATAGCATCGAAGCTTTGCAGGATAATGGGCTTATTAGAGTTACGGCCTGGAAATCCGAAGCCTACGTAATGATCAGTGTACGTGATAATGGAGAAGGGATGAATGGTAGTGAGCTGGCTCGATTGGGTGAGCCTTACTACTCCAATAAAACAAAAGGAACAGGACTTGGACTTATGGTAACCTTCCGGATCATTGAGGCAATGGAAGGGACAACTGAGTTTCAAAGTGAGAAGGGAGAAGGAACGGTGATTATTATTAAATTGCCAATGGCTAGACAAAATTAGGAGAATTTAATGATTTATTCCGTTTTTTAGAAGGAAAGGGTAGTATAGTGAGCGAAGTAGTAATACACAGAATATTGTTTCTGAAACTTCCTTCTGAGGTGCCTATATGCGCTTGATGGTTAGAATACTCCACATTACAATCACCCTTTCACTCCTCCTGATAGGTTACGGCTCTAATATTGTATCGGCGGCGAACCCAAATCCATCTCAAGAAATTACAAAGTGGCAAATGAAATGGGGGGATGAAACAGGAAATGCAGGAAAAGAGATTCCGTGGAGCGAAGGCCAGCAAAGCTGGATGAACGTAGATTCTAAGAAGGGACTCCCAGAGTTACCTTCAGGAGTATCCTCTTCTTGGACCCGTATTTCCTTACCCGATTTAAGTTATGTGTCACCTTCGGTGTATATCGATACTTTATATGCTCTTCATGTGAGAGTGTATGTGGAGGATCGTTTGATCTTCGAGGAGAATCGTAAATATATCAAGGATAACTATTCTTTGCTGTTGCCTTTAAGTAAAGCAGATAACGGGAAAACGTTATATATCTGGACAAAAACCATGCAAGACAGAATTGGAATTAAAGAAAGTGTAGTGATCGGTGAACACAGTCAATTAATTAATGAATATATTGAGAATGGACTAAGTGATGTGATTTTGGGCTGCGCTTTTTTTCTGGTGGCTATCGTTCTATTTATAAGTGCTCTATACATAAGCAAAGATTATTTCTCCAGTGTTGCTTCACTAGCAGTGGTTATAGCGGCTACCGGGATCCTTTCTATAACCTACTCCCCCTTCATCTATACCTTTTACAATAAATTGGGGCCGATTAGTAACGTATGCTTAGACTTAGCCCTTTTTTCACTTCTCCCAGCGCTTACCTTTTTATTTGAGAAATTATTCGGTAGTGGTAAGTTCAGTATCATTCGAAAATTTCGTCAATTTCAAGTACTTTACTCTTCTTTTTGTTTGTTATGTCTTTTAATTAATCTCCTATCAAATAATCACTATATTGAATTTTATTATTTTATTTCTACCACCATTATAGGGTTCATCCTTATCCTCCAATTCATCCTGCTGATCGCATGTGTGGTTATGTTCTCTCTTAAAGGAAATAAAGATGCTATTGTGTTTGCTATTGGATTTGGAACCGCTGCGTTTACTGTAGTTGCAGAGCTATTATGGTATTACATCCAAAAAGGGAATTATGATTTGTTCTTGTGGAAGTGGGGGCTGGTTGCTTTCATTATTTCCTTGATCGTAATTCTGGAACGAAGATTAGCCTATAACCATCAACAGGTTGTTAATTACTCTAGAGAACTAGAGCGTTTCAACAATGAATTGGAGCGTTCGGAAAAAATGGAGATCATTAGCGAGCTTGCTGCATCTGTAGCTCATGAAGTAAGAAACCCACTACAAGTCACTCGGGGCTTTCTTCAGCTGCTTAGCGAGAAATCCGTTAACGAAGAGCAAATTTATATGTCAATGGCCCTAAGTGAACTAGATCGAGCATCAAATATTATTTCTGATTTCTTGACTTTTGCTAAACCAGAATTTGAGACGATCTCTAGTCTGAATTTATATGATGAATTCAAGCATATTGAGAGTATTATGCAGCCCCTGTGTCACATCAATGGAGGAAAAATGATTCTGGATGTATCCGGCCAATTATGGGTAAAAGGAAATTCCTCGAAATTTAAGCAGGCGTTCATTAACATTATCAAGAACAGTATTGAATCATTCAGTGAAGAAGGGTTCATTTATATGTCGGTATACGGTGAAGATGATAAAGTGATTATTCACATCAAAGATAACGGGGAGGGAATGGACGCAGATGTTCTGCACCGGCTCGGAGAACCGTATTTTACCAAAAAAAATAAAGGAACAGGTTTAGGATTGATGGTCACCTTCCGCATCATTGAAGCTATGCAAGGTGAAGTGAGATTTACAAGCAAAAAAGGAGTAGGAACCGAATCCATTACCATACTGCCATTGGCAGAAGCTCCGGATGATTCCTACTCCCTATGAGGTTAATCCTGCTGTCTTACCAAGAACCGCGTGGTGCTGCGATTGCTTTCAATACATCTGAGGATGGACTTGGTGGGATTACAAGATAGAATTCATTTGAACCTTCTTCAACGGCTTTCAAGGTAACGCTGTCGGGAATGATTACGCCAAGTGCTTCTTGGAGAGCTGCTTTTGGATCTGCGAGTAGTCTTTGCTTAAAACTTGGATCTTCCCATGCCTTTTGAATGACTTGATTTCTAAGAACTGCTTCTGACAAAATAATCACCCTTTCCAAAATGTATATATTTACCTTTAATAATATAACATAGCAATTGTGCTAATACTATTCTTTTTATTACAAAATAATAGAATTATTATATATTTTTTGACAAATAATAAAACAAGCCTCCACCTTTTAAAAGCTGCTTTTCTGCTTCGATGGAATCGGAGATCTGTTGTAAGTTCGTCACCAACATGGAGTGGAATGCCAGGAGATGAGGTACATCCAAGCTGGAAGACATCACTTTGCGATGCGTATCCTGCGCTAGTTCAGCATAGGTACGTAGTCCGTTTGCTGTAAACAGGAAGAATTCGACCTCTTTTGATGTGAGTGTGGTTGCTTTATCAGTGGATAGGTAGCTTCGTGTGAGTGAGAGGAGACAATTATAACTCCCTTCTGATAAATCTTCGTTCCAGTCTTCATAGTCGTCAAGCATTTGTAATGTAAGTAGNNGTAGAACAGAGTCGATCATTTCCTCAGACTGCGGTATAAGAGAATCCTTACCAGATAGCAGAAGGGCAGCGGTGCTGGATAGTTTGAGCGGACTGGCTTTATAAGGGATCTTGATCCGATCGTTAAGAAAATAATCACTGGCGGTTTCATTACTAACACTGTCTGCCCACTGTGCGATATAACGATTGAACGATGTCCAGAAAGAGGAGTCATTCGGAAACAAAACTCTGTAGATATTCAAAAATTCAACATAGAGTAGGTTCGCTAAAGGTAGTCTTTCGTATGTAGAGGATTCTTTGCTGTCCATCAGGTCATCCTGTATGAAAAAATATAGCATGAAGAAGACATTGCCCATCGACATTTGACGGGTAATTTCTGCTGAGAGCCCACAGCTTTTCTGAAGCCAAAAGGGCAATAGATAACATATGTAATTTTTGTGGCTTTCCGCATTGAATACGTTAAAATGTTCAAGATAGGACATGCCTTGTGAATTTAGAGGCTCTGGAAATTCGGAGATGATCTTTCTACCTTCTTGAAATACTAAGCGGAGTTCTTCTTCGTAATCATTTAGCCAATCCATTGCATCCCTCCTACAATAAAATTGCAAAAAACTGGTTCTTTCGCCCTGATTATATCCTTCTCTTTATTCCATTACAACTAAAATTTAGGAGGTTTGGGGACGAATGGAGTGTTATNNTATGCTTATGACTATTCGAATGGTGCAAAAGGCTGAAACGCCAGACGGCCGCATTGTGATGCGTACCTCTGCGGGACTTATTTGGACCAATGGGCTATTGAATGGAAAAACAGTAGAAATCAAAGATTATTTGTTCTCTGATCTGTGGCAAATCTATGAGGATGAGGAAAGCATGAAAGAGGGAGTTCGCAGAGAAAAGTATGAAGAACGGGAGCGGGAAATGCTTGAAAATCAATATGAGGAGCTGCGCTTAGCGAGTCGGAAACGTTAAGTTAACGTTCGACTCGCCAATTGCAGCAATGATGAGGAAATTACTTTGATTTCAATGCTTCGTATTGACCTCTTAGACGTA
>DOJM01000361.1:6325-11225 GCA_003529225.1 Paenibacillus sp. | reverse complement strand
GTTTAGCTTCAAATTACCTGAAGTCAATGAGAGTTTACAGTCTTCCATTTCTGATGCCCAACTAGAAAAGAATACAGAAGCATTGTCACCATTTAGCTCATGGATCACTGCTGAGGTATCTACTATGGTGGCCGCCACATATTCCACGAAGGAAGTAGAGCCACTCTCGAATACAGACGCTGATATTATTCGTGTTCTGGCGGTTGACGATGATTCGGTCAATTTAAAAGTTTTGCAAAATATTTTGTCAGATGGAACCTATCAGATGGTGACTGCGACTTCTGCACGTGAAGCGCTGGATAAGTTAAACCATGATCGATTCGATCTGATCATCGCTGATGTGATGATGCCGGGGATGTCTGGTTATGAAATGNNCCGCGAGCGGTTTACGATGTATGAATTGCCTATTATTCTACTGACTGCACGCAGTGAGCGGGAAGATGTCTATGCAGGCTTCTTGGCTGGAGCAAACGACTATGTTACCAAGCCGGTAGATGCAATGGAGTTGAAGTATCGTGCCTTATCCCTTTCATCTATGAAGCGAGCAGTCAATGACCGGTTGAGGATGGAGGGTGCTTATTTACAAGCGCAGATCCATCCACACTTCCTCTTCAATACACTGAATTCGATCATGTCCTTAAGTGACTTTGATACTGCAAAAATGAGAGAGCTATCAGATGCGTTCACAACTTATCTACGCATTAGTTTTGACTTCTTAAATGCAGGCAAGCTCGTTACGCTGTCACAGGAGCTTGAACTGGTGGAGAATTATATATATATCCAGCAGCAGCGTTTTGAGGAGAGACTCCATGTGGAATGGGAAGTAGATGCGAATCTTGAAATGTTGATGCCTCCGCTTACGATTCAACCTCTTGTTGAGAATGCTGTTCGACATGGCGTTTTAAGTCGGGCTCAAGGTGGAACACTGCGTATTCACATTGAGACACGTGCGGATGCTGTCCATTTTAACATTGTAGACACAGGGTTGGGAATGGACGAAGCTCAAGTCAGCAAGCTGCTAAATCCAAAAGGCTATAAGAATCAAGGTATTGGGCTACTTAATACGGATAGAAGATTGATACAACTATATGGACGTGGCTTGCAAATTCAAAGTATCCCTGGTTTGGGAACTACGGTGTCATTTATCATTCCTGATAAGGATTGATTATGATCATGGGGTAACTCTTTGGAGTTATCCCTTTTTGGTGTTTTCTTTAGGAAATTATGTGAATATTTCACTATTGTTGCATCATTGATTGTAAAAATAAAAGCTACCTGCCATTATTACAAAGAAAGGAAAATTTGTAATCAAAAAATCATTCACGATAGGAGAATAAGAATGATGACTAATAACTTATTTGTAAACGAGACAAGAGAAATACTGAGCTGGATGAATCGCCCCGAGCGTTGGGAGTTTACAGACTTAGATGAGCTTACAATAATTGCACCTCCTAAATCGGATTTTTTCCAAGACCCGGCAGGAAAGCATATCGTAAGCTCAGCGCCATTCTTATCCGTACCTGTTGGAGCTTCCTTTGAAATGACAACCAGAATAAGTGTCGATATGCGCCATAAATATGATTCAGGATGCCTCATGTTTATGATGGACAATCATAACTGGGCAAAGATTTGTTTTGAATTTGACGGACAGTATCCCATAATCGTGTCTGTGGTGACAAGAGAAGGGATGTCAGATGATTGTAACTCCGTACAAGTTGCTGTAGACAATCCTTATTTAGGTATAACCAAGCAAAACCATTGTGTCACCTTCTCCTATTCGGAGGACGGAACGAATTGGACACTGATCCGATATTTTGGAATGAATGAAGGTGTTGAATGCGTAGCAGGTGTTGTCGCGCAATCCCCGCAGGGTGAAGGCTGCTTAGTGAAGTTTGACTATTTAACTTTATCGGTATCGAAGCAAGAAAGTCGCTTCTAATGAATCAATTTTTAATAAATATTCCTTTTAAATAAGAGGAGTCCGGTCAGTTTATTGCCGTAGGTGTGAATGTTTGCGTATGTTTTGAATCTGCGGAGTGCAATTCCTAACTTGTTGTGTTTGTCATTCTAGCAATAGGTCCATCGATCAGATCGGTGACCCCGCAAAGGATACAAATTACTAGGAAGGCCAAACTTAGCGGCTTGAGGAATAATAACAACATTGCCAAAATGATTCTGGGATTATAAGATTATACTGAAGAAATAGAAATGTAGATTAGAGATTGAAAGTTAATACGGTTTATACAAAAACAAGCCGAAGCGAATGNNCTCTATGATTGTTAAAGCTTATTTCGCGGATACAGACTTGAACCATTCGTTAACTTCTTTGGTGATTTGGTCACCGCCATTGGATTTCCAGTTGGCAACGAATTGGTCAAAGGAGTCTACTGGCAGTTTGCCATAAATAATTTTGTTGAAAGTTTCCATTTCGGACTGACGAAGCAGGTTCCATTTGGAAACCATCGTTGGTGTAGCAGCACCGGTAAAGTAGTTTTGTTTACGGACGTCTAGTTGTGACATAACAACTTTTCCTGCCGCCCAGTTTTCTGGTTTACGGAACTCTGCCATTTGTTTTTCATAAGGTGTAACAGGTGTCTCGCCATCAGCAAGTTTAACCAAAGTCTTCATAAACAGATCAGGAATACGGGCCGGACCTGTTAAGAATGGGAATTCATTGGAGAAGTCTTTAATCTTGGCTTTATCACTTGTTGGTTGTCCATCAATCATATCCCAGTCGTAACCTTTAGCAAAGCCATGTTCATATTGACTGCCTGCAGCAGGGTTAGCTAGGTTATCAAGCAAGTAGTTATAATACAAGAAAATCGCTTCTGGATGCTTAGCATCCTTGTTAATCATGATACTAGCATTTACACCAGAATTCTGCCATTTGGTTCCAATCAAACCATCTGGTCCTGCTGGAACCGGATAACCTTTAATCTTCGCTCCAGGTACGTTCTTCATAAGATCGGGAGCAGGCCAGTCTGGAACCCAGTTGGCGCCTGGCAGAATACCAGCTGCACCTTTCGTGAAGCTCTCAGCGGATTTACCTTCATCCCAAAGGGCGGAGTCCGTGTGGATATATCCTTTATCCATCCATTCGCTAAGCTTTGCGAGTGCTTGCTTAGCACCTGGGTTAATGGAACCATATTCAAGATTGCCATCTTTATCTTTGTTCCATTGTTCCTCAATGGTACCGTATGCCCCGAATAACCAGTCTAGTTGACCCATCCAGGTATTTGTGTTGTTTTTCAAAGAAATTGCAAGCGGGTACACATCTTTAGGCGCTAAGCCATCAGGGTTCTCGTTCTTAAATTTGTCCATGATGTTCTCAAGATCGGCGATGGTCTTAGGCGCTTCCAGCTTCAGCTTTTCCATCCAATCTTCACGTAACCACAAGAGCGTATCATCATTGTCGGTATATTCAAGGATCGGCAGATTATATTTCTTACCGTCTTTAGTGAATGGGTACCAAAGTTCTGGATGTGCTGCAACGTGATCTTTCAGAATTTTGTTTGCGTATTTATCAAACAACTCATCGATAGCGATGAACTGACCGGAATCAATAAGCTGATTGGTCAATACTGCGTTAGTTGGTGCAAAAACGAAATCAGGAAGCTTTTCGCCGGAAGCAATGGCAAGTTGAAGCTTTTGTCTGTATTGATCGTCATTTGCAGGATACCAAGTATCTTTATGCTTCATACCCAATGTTTCAAGCATCCAGCGATCGTGAACGTTGTTTTCTTTGGTATCACCTTGAACATACTTCTTAGGCATCAATACGGCACTGAACTCGATCGGTGGATCGTATTTACCTTTTGCGAAAGCAGCATCTGCTTCGGATTGGGTATTTTCGGTAGCGTTACCATTTTTGGCGTTCTCATTAGATGTGCCGCTACTGCCACATGCTGTGAGAGTGATAAGTGCTGTGACCGTAAGAAGCGACCACATTTTCTTGAACTTGATCATTCTTCAATTCCCCCTACTGTGTATGATCTTTACAAGTGTAACTTTAACAACTTGTCGGGGATGTCATCTATATGAGATTTTTAGTTTCGATAGGACTCTATCATGCTATTTGTTAGTATCTCTATATTCCTGCGGCGTTACCCCAAACTGCCGTTTGAATACTTTGATAAAATAAGCAGGGTCCATATATCCAATCTCCATGCTGATTTCATAGACTTTTTTATTGGTGGTCTTCAGTTTATGACAGGCACGATCCATCCGCAAGCGCGAGATATAATCGCTAATACCTTCACCTGTTTCAATCTTATAAATTTTTGATAAATGGGTCGGATGGAGATTTACATGGTCAGCCAGAACACGTAATGATACATCATCATGCAAGTTCTTATCCGTATAATCTTGAATTTTCTTTACATACTCTGAACGTATGTCTTTGATTTCGTTGGATGTGCCTTCTTTTAAATTGGCTAGAACACTTAGCGACCATTTTCTTAGTTTACTAATGCTGGTAAAAGCATCCCCACTCTGCAACGCTTCTATATCGGTCCCCATTAAGTTTGCCAGTGTATGACCATTGCGATGTGCAAGATTCGTGAAAGAAGCAGTAATTAAAAAGCCAGCCTCCATGCANNGGGGTATAAAGAGCGTCTAAGGGCCCTTGCGCTGAGGGAAGCTCCAAGTCACTGACCCGCATAATGAATTCTCGCTCATCTCCGACTATTTGACGGAAAGAGGAGGAGGCCTGATGGAAACGATTCGACAGCTGCTCAGGAAACTTGAACCACTCCGTGATTACAATGGATAGTGAGCCTTTCAGAAATTGCTTAACCTTATATTGAAGTTGTAAAGAAAGCTTCTCTAATACGGATTCTTTTCCAAGGTCAGTTCCTTGTTCTTTAAGCTGGAGCAGAAACACAAGATATCCATGTTCCTC
>DOJM01000361.1:5959-6250 GCA_003529225.1 Paenibacillus sp. | reverse complement strand
TTCTTCCATTCGTACCAGCATCAATGCGGATTCTCCGGATTGGAAGGGCAGATCGTAACTCACGAGCTTCCGTTCCCATTCACCGGCTTGAAAACGATGACCTTGTAAGGCATCCAGTAGCAATCGCCCACGCAAAACAGGGAGATTCTCCCGGAGGGTAAACTGGGTTCGTTTAAGAGAACTTATAAGCTCCCATTCTGCATTCAATTGATTGATCGCATTTTTGACTGCTCCGAGCAATTCATCATCAGTCGGCGGTTTAAGCAAGTAATCCACGGTCTTGTTCTGAAG
>DOJM01000361.1:0-5862 GCA_003529225.1 Paenibacillus sp. | reverse complement strand
TTATGCACATGTTCAATGCCTAGCGTATGCCAGGGTTTAGTCATGGAAAGATTATCTACCCAGTGTGCTTCGTCGTCTACTATGATCATCTGCATGTTGTTAGTCTCCTTGATGTTCCTTTAATTTATAACTATCATCCTCAGTTGGGATTTCCCAGATAATTTCTGTTCGGAATCCACCGAGAGGGGATGGCTTGAAGGTAAGACTTGAATGATTGCCGAACAGGTGAATGATCCGCTGATTTGTATTCCAAAGACCACAACCCATTTCCTCCTGCAAAGGCTCCTGCATTTTACGGTTTAATGCTTCTAGCTGATCCGGATTCAAGCCAGGACCATCGTCATCGATATAAATTCTACAGAAACCGTTTGACTTCTCACCACTAATCTTGATCTCGCCTGATGAATAGGACTTCGCTACTCCATGAATCACAGAGTTCTCCACCATAGGTTGGAGCATTAGTCGAGGTACAGATTGGCTAAGCATATCCTCAGGAATATCAATATGATAATCAATTCTGCCATTGCGCAGTTTCTGGATATCTAAATAGTTGACCAAGAGCTTGATTTCTTCCTCCAAAGAAGCCGTCTCCCGTTCCATACGGGTGGTATAACGATAGTAAGCACTTAGATTATAAGCCATTGAGACGACAGCGTCCTCATCTTTCATCTGGGCCATATTGATAATATATCCAAGACAGTTATAGAGAAAATGTGGATTGATTTGAGCTTGAAGCTGCTTCAGGGTAGCTTCTCGAGCACGGATCTTTTCATTAAATACATTTTCTATCAGGTCTTGAATTTGATGGGACATATCATTGAAACGTCGGAACAGAAACGAGAACTCATTTTGCTCATTGCTATGAAGCCGTACGGAGTAATCTCCTTGCTGTACGCGCTGTAAACCACTGACTAGTTTTTTAATCGGATATTGAACATTTCTATAGAGCAGAATGGAAGAGGATACTCCCACAACAAACAGCAGANNTTGTGATATAGAATAAATCTCGACTAAGAGAAATCGGTTTGAGAATTTGATAAAGGGGGACAACATCTACTAAATGCCAATCCAAAGAGGCTGACTTCACAGAACTGACCAAATATTTCTTCCCATTTAGTTTCACTACATCCTGAGTTGTATTCTCCGGAGAGTGATTATCCAGGTAACGAACTAGTTCGTCGGATAGCTGCTTGTCCGCGCTACGGTTAAGGATCGGTTTCTCCCCTTTGTGATAGAAGAACGGATCGCCTTGCCCACCTGCTTTATACGAATCAAGCATGTTCTGAATGTTCGTATAACTGAAGCTGGCTTCAATAACTAGGCTACTTCCCGTTAACGTCCCCGGCTGAGCTAAGGAATCCGTTAAGAACCAGTAAAAGGATTTTAGATCGCCTTGTGATTCCACGCCATGATCACCATACGTCCATCTTCCACTCATATTTGCTTTTAAATAATCCTCATCATACCCGGTGGGTCTGTCGTAATTGGCGATGACATCTTTATTCTGCTGTGAATGAACGGCATATCTGGAAGGCCAAATATCTGTAACCCCAGCTTGAAGCACCATCTTTTCCTGGATAATATATCTTGTCTGCATCTGATCATATCGATCTTCCCAAACATTTAATCCATTGAATGCCCTGACATTGGGATCTCTTGACAGAATAAGGGTGAAGTCCATCATCTGATTAATTCGCGAATCAATCTGATTAGATAAAAAAGTGAGTTGTTTCGTATTGGACGTCTGCAACTCTTTGCCTACAACCTCGAAGGTGACTTTATTTGAAAAGGTATACATGATAATGATGGGAATGAACAGGAGTATGATCAAGCTGTTTATTTTGGCAAACAGACTAAATCGAGATTGTAAGTTTCCTCTAAGTATTGTAAAGCGCTTCCATAAATTCATAAATGCCCCTCCAGATGTTGTCCTAATAAAACCCTATCAAGCCTAACAATGTTATATAGTCAAACCTGAGAAACGCCTGATACTATTTATAGCAGAGATCCCCATCACACACAAAATATTTTTTTTGGGAACAGGAGAGAGCTATGGAGGCTAATATGGAGGTTAACTCGATACCACAGGCGAGCCTAGAAAGTCAGCCGAGTAAAAAAAGAAAAAAAGGCTTTAATCAACCATGGATTCTCCATTTTATGGTGTTGCCAGCGGCAATCATGGTTTTTATTTTTTCTTATATTCCGATGTCCGGAATTCTTATGGCATTTCAAGACTATAAACCTGCACTAGGTTTTTTTGATTCCGAGTGGGTCGGACTTAAGCATTTCAGGTACATGTGGGAGAATGATTATTTCCTGTCCATTACGTGGAATACGTTATTTTTTGCTTGCTCCAAGATTGTTTTGAACTTGATTATTCCGTTTATCTTCGCCTTATTGCTTAATGAGGTAAGAAGAATGGGCCTTAAAAGAACGATTCAAACACTCGTTTATCTTCCGCACTTTCTGTCTTGGGTTACACTTTCAGGGATTCTCATTGATATCCTTGCTCAGACAGGTATTGTCAATCAATTCCTCACATCTGTATTCGGCATCAAGCCGATTTTCTTCCTAGGAGACGGCAACTGGTTCAGGTTCACTATCATTACTAGTGATGTTTGGAAAGAGTTTGGTTTCAATACGATTATCTTTTTAGCGGCACTTTCGGGTATCAATCCATCACTTTATGAAGCTGCTGAAGTGGATGGGGCGGGGCGTTGGAAACAAACGATGTATATCACAATTCCTGCGTTAATCCCAATCGCTATCGTAATCGCCACCTTGGCACTGGGTAATGTGCTCAACGCAAACTTNNCTTTAACTTGTACAGTCCATTGATCTATCAGCAGGGAGATATCATTGATACCTTCGTGTATAGAGAAGGTCTACTAAGCGGACAGTTCAGTTTCGCAACCGCAGTTAATCTATTTAAATCGGTAATTAGCTTAGTCTTAATTGTAGTCTCTTACCGACTTGCTTATAGATTTGCAGGGTACAGAATTTTCTAGAAAGGATGACAACTGATGTACCATAAAACAATTCCATATCGAATATTCAGTATAATCAATAATATATGCTTGACTATCATTTCCGTGCTCTGCCTGCTACCTTTGTACCACTTACTCATGGTATCTCTTAGTGCATCCGCACCTGCTAATGCTGGATTAGTCACATTCTGGCCGATTGGCTTTACCTTTGAAGCCTATGCAAAGACGTTTAATAATGTCAATTTCCTTAACTCCTTGTGGGTGTCTGTGGAACGGACAGTACTCGGAACAGGACTTGCGCTGGTGGTAAATACGGTTGCAGCTTATGCGTTGTCTAAGGAAACAAGAGTCTTTCGTGCAAGAAACGTCTATCTTTGGTATTTTGTTGTCACCATGCTGTTCAGCGGTGGTCTGATACCGGGTTACATTCTAATTCTGAAGCTTGGTCTTATGAATTCATTGATGGCGCTTATTCTTCCTGGATTAGTTGCTGTATTTAACATCATTTTGCTTCTGAATTTCTTCCGTACCGTACCAAAAGATCTTGAGGAAGCAGCTTTTATTGATGGGGCAGGGCACTTTCAGACCTTTATAAAAATATATTTACCGGTCTCCTTACCTGTTATTGCAACTGTTTCTCTATTCCTTATGGTAGGACACTGGAACGCATACTTTGACGGTATTATTTATATTAGAGATGCAGACAAGCTTCCGCTAGCGACGTTTATGCAAACGATTATTGTTCAGGCAGATATGTCTAAGCTTGATCCGGCAGCCGTTGCTAATTTATCACAACGAACCATCCGGGCCTCGCAGATTTTCATAAGTGCTTTGCCAATTCTATTGGTTTATCCTTTCCTGCAACGTTTCTTTGTAACTGGGATTGTAGTAGGTGCTGTAAAAGAATAATCTCTTTTTAGAAAAAGAGTTTGAAGAAGGAGCTACGGTTCTAGTCCAAGACTAGAACATGTAGCTCTTTTTTTATTGCGATGAATTTCATGGCTAAATTGGATAATTATTGAAAACAATAAAAATATTCAGAAAATTTTCATATGACGATCATGCTAACATAGGCTATAATGAGGTCTAAAAAAGAAAAAAGAAAACGGGGCAAAAGAATGAATCAATTTAAAGGTGAAAAAAATCTTCTCTCAGAGAAGAAGGAGCGTTTCTCTTCCGCCGGCTTTATTTTCGCAGCTATCGGGAGTTCAGTAGGATTGGGGAACATGTGGAAATTTCCGTATATCACTGGGGAAAATGGGGGAGCGGCTTTCTTCCTTCTCTTCATTGTATGTTTAGTGTTGATTGGTTTACCCGTATTGTTGGCAGAGTTGGCCATCGGTCGTAGCGGACGTGGAAGCGCGGCTACTGCATTTGTACGAGCCGGAGGCGGGAAGAACTGGATGGCAGTCGGATTTCTGCAAGTCCTTGCACCATTTTTAATTCTTTCCTTTTATATCATTGTTGCAGGATGGACGTTGAACTACGCAATGATTGCCTTCAATGGACAATTGTTCAGTTCCAGTAATTATGCAGGTGAATTCAGCTCCTTTATATCTGGTCCTATGCCAATTGTTTGGCAGGGGATAGCAATCCTTATAACAGCGGGTGTTGTTATTCTTGGAGTATCAGGCGGGATTGAGAAATTTAATAAAGTATTAATTCCTGGTCTGGTTGTTCTCCTTTTTGTATTGATGATTCGCGCAGTAACCTTACCGGGTGCTAATGAAGGAGTAGCCTTTTTCCTCAAACCGGACTTTTCGGTGCTGACGGCAGAATCTGCGCTAGTCGCATTGGGACATGCTTTCTTTTCACTGTCGCTTGGGATGGGGATTCTCCTGACTTACGGCTCTTATGTGGATAAAAAACAATCGCTAGGAACTGCTGCACTCGCAGTCGGAGCAGGAGATTTGTTATATGCGTTTATCGCAGGATTGATTATTTTTCCGACGACATTCTCATTTGGCATTGCTCCTGATCAAGGTCCTTCGCTAATTTTCATTGCTTTGCCAGCAGCTTTCTCAGCAATGCCATTTGGTGCATTCTTTGGTGGTTTGTTCTTTATCTTGCTGGCGATTGCCGCTTTAACTTCTGCCGTATCTCTGCTTGAGGTGCCTGTATCTTTCGCGATGGAGCGCTGGAATTGGAGCCGGAAACGTTCAGTTTGGATTTTGTCATTAGTATGCTTCCTCCTCAGTATTCCTTCGGCGATGTCTCTGGGAATGTTCCCTGAGCTATCGTTTGGCGGCAAAGCGTTGTTCGATTGGGTAGATTTTGTAACTTCTAACATTATGTTGCCGCTAGGCGGTCTGTTGGTTACCATCTTTGCGGGTTATTTCTGGAAAGGGGCAGCAGAAGCGGCTGGGCTTAAGGCAGGTTGGTTCCGCGTTTGGTTGTTTATGCTCCGGTATGTTGCGCCGATTTTGGTGTTCTTGGTGTTGCTTCATACCTCGGGAATTCTTTCTTTCTAAAATTAAAAGAAGCTTAAATAGCTAAAGGCGAATTTTCATTCAACGATGAATGAGAATTCGCCTTTATTTTTCATTTGATAGGCAGGCAGTTACAGGACTTGCCGTATCCATGGTCGTGGTAGATTTTGATGTGCCGACCCTTACATTGATAACTCTACAAAACCTTCTCCAAACACATCTCTTACATCATGAATGGTGAGGAAGGCATCNNGATTTTCTTGAGTGCGGGCACTTCCTGTTTGCTAATAACAATGTATAGCACTTCTTTGGGCTCTTGACTATAGTAACCTTTTCCTTGCAGAACGGTCACGCCTCTGTCCATGATTAAGTTGACCTGTTCGGCGATTTTGTCCTGCTGCATGGAGATAATAGTGACTGCTTTTTTAGGATTAAGTCCTTCAATG
>DOJM01000568.1:3402-3798 GCA_003529225.1 Paenibacillus sp. | reverse complement strand
GGCGAAGCTGTTGCCCGCGGCGGAGCGCACCCGGGATGCGGCGCGCAGCGCCGACTGGAGCGCGGCAGCGGCAGCATACCGCGACATCGTCAGCGGATGGAAGCCGGCAGAGCGCAACATCCGGGCCGACAATTCCGCCGTCTACAGCTTGCTGGAGACGAAGATAAGCCTGCTGCGCATTGCGCTGCAGGCAGAACCGCTCCGCGAGGAGTCGGCGAAATCAGAAGCCGAGGCCTTGTATCAGCTGCTTGCCGATTACAGTGAAGGCAAAGCAATAGATGCTGGGGATACTTCCGTTAAACCAGCATCTATTGAAGGACTGATCAGCCATCTGAGCAAAGCTGCTTCCACCGCCAAAGCAGGCAACAGCGCAGAAGCAGCTAATATCATGGAGCA
>DOJM01000568.1:1019-3314 GCA_003529225.1 Paenibacillus sp. | reverse complement strand
GTAATATGGTCACTGAGCTGACTCCTTTGGCTGGTGAGACCACCTATAATGCTTGGGATGCTGCGCTAATTCTTCTGCGTGAAGGACTGGAGGCGATCCTCGTATTGTCTGCCCTTCTTGCCTACCTGAAACGTGATGGCAACACAAAAGCACAGAAATGGATTTGGTCTGGCGCAGCTGTAGGACTTGTAGCGAGTATCGGATTAGCCGTTCTACTCACCTATACCATTTCGCGCGCCGCATCTGGTGGAGCACGCGAGATGATTGAAGGCATCACAGGTCTTGTAGCCGTCATTATGATGCTTACCATTGGACGCTGGCTGCATANNTGGAACAACTATGTTGGACGGCAAGTGGATGGAGCATTAGCCAAGGGGAATCTCTGGTCTTTGTCCTCCGTAGCAGCGCTTGCGATTTTACGTGAAGGAGCAGAAACCACCATTTTTTATGTAGGGATGGCCCCTTCCATTAAAGTGTCTCAATTGCTGCTAGGGATCGGTAGTGCTCTAGTGATTCTAGGGATTGTGGGTTACGCAATTATTGCCTTAAGTGCAAAATTGCCGATTGCCGCCTTCTTCCGTACAGCTACATTTCTTATTTACTATTTAGTATTCCGCTTTCTTGGAGAGAGCATTCACTCCCTTCAAGTCGCAGGGAAACTACCCGCACATGTACAGGATGGGTTACCTTCTATTAGCTGGCTCGGGATGTACCCAACTTGGGAAACTTTAGTGCCTCAGCTGCTTGTCCTTGCGTTTATTATGTGGGAGATGCTGCGCAATAGAGCACCAAAAGCGTCACAAACTGTATAGCTACAAAGAAAACAACGGCTGTCATCTCTTAACGATGACAACCGTTTTTTGTAGATTTTAAATGAAGACAATCCTAGGACCTTTACATTAGAAATGAAACTAGATGTACCGGTCCGTCACGCCCGTCAGGTTACGCCGGTTTAGTCCGGTAATCCCTTGCAACTACAGTCTAATTTATGAAATGGATTCCATAGCAAGCTTTTTGTTTGCAAAGTAATTTACGGACGCTATGATAGAATAAAAAGACTAGACACTACCCACAAACACCAAAGGGAGGCTATTGTTCTCGAATGGCTAATATAAAAGAAATCGCCCGTATGGCTGGTGTTTCCGTAACAACGGTCTCGCGAGTACTCAATAATCATCCTTATGTAAGTGAAACCAAACGAACCGCTGTTTTAAAGACGATTAAAAAGTTAAACTACACGCGTAATATGAATGCCGTGCATCTAATTACCGGCCGCACCCACGCCATTGCCGTTATTATCCCTAATATCAACCTTTTTTATTTCTCTGTAATTATTGAAGGCTTAGCCCAAGAAGCGTTGTTAGCGCAATACCGCCTGATTCTGTGCCAGACCGATTATCGTCATGAAGAAGAACTCAAGGTACTGGAGATGCTGCGCAACAAAGAAATTGACGGCGTTGTAATTGTATCTACGAGAATGAGCTCAGAAGTCATTGATGATTATACAGCATATGGCCCGATAGTCATCTGCCAAGATAGAGGTGAACGCCGCTTCTCTTCTGTGTATATCGAACATTATTCCGCTTTTCGCTCCGGCCTGCAGTACTTGCATGATAAGGGGTATGAACAGATAGGTTACTGTGAAGGCAGACAACATGGCAGCAGTAGTTCTATCCGGCAAATTGCCTTTAGTGACTTTCTAGCCGCTACAGGCCAGCCTTTTCAGGAAGAATGGATGATGTATAACTGTATGAATGAAGAGGATGGTGGACGTGTGCTGCACCAACTGCTGAAAATGAAGAACCGGCCTAATGCCCTAATAATAACAGGCGATCATGTGGCAGCCGGTCTAATCATCGAAGCGTGGAAGAACGGTATCCGTATTCCTGAGGATCTGGCCGTCATCGGATTTGACGACCAGCCGATCGGACGATCTTTAGGTCTAACCACCATAGATAACCAGTTACCCGAAATGGGCGTTACAGCTTTTCGGATCATCTATGATCAGATCCAAAATAATGATAGTTATCCTGTACACCGTAAGCTTGATTATCGCATTATTGAACGTTCTACGGTATAGCAGGTTTCAGGTATTGTTCAAAAACGGTCCACCTCGCAGTCTTCTGTGAGTGGGCCGTTTTTATTTAAATAGAAGAGAGACTAATAATTCTCGCATATTATCCTTATTGTATTCATTTTTACCCCTTGCATCCGGATAGATTTTGTTTTATTCTGAGTATGAAAATAATTTTCTTATTTCAAGAAGTATTTTTAAAAATAATTTTAAAAAGCTAC
>DOJM01000568.1:0-1009 GCA_003529225.1 Paenibacillus sp. | reverse complement strand
CATTTTAAAGGCTTCCCAGATTTCAAAGTAAAGCTGGCGGCTGAAATTGCTCATAGCGATGCAGCGCCTCAGGATGGCGGTTCTTCTTATCAAGATATCGTTGCAGGTAACCCGCTTTCCGTAATTGTGGAAGCGATGCAGATGAACCACCTGACATCCATTCGGGATACTACTTCACTCCTAGATCTGGAACGATTACAAGCAGCCGTTAATTTACTGTGCCAAGCACGGCGAGTAGATCTTTACGGGATGGCGACTTCCTCCATTGTCGCACAAGATTTCTATCAGAAGCTGATCCGCATTGGCGTGAATTGCACCGCTTTCGCCGATTCCCATATGCAGATTACATCTGCCTCTTCGCTATCTGAAGGCGATGTTGTATTCGCAGTATCGTATTCCGGAGAAACCCCAGAGACCATTGATGCTTTAGCTTGTGCCAAAGGCAGCGGAGCAAGCACCATCGCTCTAACCTCTTACGGCAGCAGCACCTTGGCAACTTTGGCTGATATTCCACTCTTCTCCTCTTCTCTGGAAAAAGGAATGCGCCGAGGAGATATGGCCTCACGTATTGCCCAGCTACACATCATTGATATTTTGTTTACTGGAATGGTCAGCACCCGTTTTGGGGATTTTATTCCTAGACTAGAGCAATCTTATTTGAATGTCCAACATTACCGAAACAAACGAGGAGGTCAATCTTAATGAATATTCTTAAGTTCAATAGTGATGAAGATTTTGTACAAACGGGTGCGAATCTTATCGCCAGCCTGCTTCAAAGCAATCCAAAAGCGGTGCTCGGTCTAGCGACCGGAAGTTCCCCAGTTGGTGTTTATGCCAAATTGGTTGAAATGCACCAAAAAGGTCTTGTAAGCTTCTCGAAAGCCACTTCCTTCAATCTTGATGAGTATATCGGATTGCCTGTTGATCACCCTCAGAGCTATCGCAGTTTTATGAACGAGCAATTATTCAATCATATTGATATTGACCCAGGACAGACACATATCCCTAA
>DOJM01000110.1:3297-4394 GCA_003529225.1 Paenibacillus sp. | reverse complement strand
CATCATTGTATGACCCCATCGCCGTCGTGTGGCTTGCTGTCGTACGGGAGCCAAGCCCGCGTTCGTAAGCTTCTTTGGCTACAACTTCCAAGAAACGGGATTGCTCGTCATCGATTTCGTCGCAATGGATATCGATCAGACGGTCGTATTTTTCAGCGAGGTCAAACGCAACCTTCATCGAATCGACGCCATATTCTCTTGTGAATTCGAAGTGTGGAATCCCACCCACCACGTCAACACCCATTTTCAGCGACTCTTCTAGTAATTCCACGCCATTCGGGTAGGAGTGAATACCTTCCTGTGGAAAAGCGACAAGCTGAATATCAATGAATGGTGCCAGTTCTTCTTTCACTTCAAGCATCGCTTTAACGGCGGTCAAGCTTGGATCGGTGACGTCCACATGTGTTCGTACATGCTGGATACCCTGCGCGATCTGCCACTTCAGTGCAGTTTTGGAACGCGTTTTGACGTCTTCATGCGTCAGGAAGGCCTTTCGTTCTGACCAACGCTGGATGCCTTCAAACAGTGTTCCGCTCAAATTCCATTCCGGCTCACCTGCTGTTAGCGTTGTATCCAAGTGAATATGAGGTTCAATGAACGGCGGCAGCACAAGTGAGCCGTTAACATCAATTACTTCCTCATTCGCAGTTAGTTCCATTGACTGCGTGATAAGCTCAAACTTCCCATCTTTCACAACAATATTCCATAAACCTTCTTTACCCCGCAATTTTGCGTTCTGTATAATCATTTTTATTCCCCTTTNNCAATCAGTGCATTAAGTGGTGTTATTCCTGGAGCCAGCTGGGCGAAGGCCACGCCGATAACCCAAGCCACCATCGCGATCCAGTTTACATTTTTGAAAGTCATGTCAGCAAATGGTTTATAGTTTCTGCGCTTCACAATAAAATAGTCTGCGATGATGATCGCCCCGATGGACGGTATCGCCGCGCCCAGCACATTCAGGAAACCAACGAAATTGTTGTACATCCACATGGCAAATACGGTACCCACGATGCCGTTAACGATAACGAAGAACTTTTTCGAAATTTTAGTGATATTGGCAAAGCCCAGCCCGGAAGCGTAAAGTGCGTTATCGT
>DOJM01000110.1:978-3287 GCA_003529225.1 Paenibacillus sp. | reverse complement strand
TGCCAAATTATAAGCCATTGCGCCGACTGCACCGAAGAGAAACATAAGTGAGTTCCCTAAAAAGAACGAAATGACCGTTGCAGTAACCGCCTGCCGGGATGTTCTGGCAAACCGGGCAAAATCGGGCGTCAACGTTCCGCCGCTAATGAATGACCCGATACAAATGGTCAATGCTGCTGCTGCGGTGAGCGACTCTGTTGGTGAGTAATCGAGCAACCCTTGCAGACCACCCAGCGTGTTTACTCCTTCGAACACAGAGTAACCACCGAGAACAGCAATGGCCGGAACTGCTATATAACCCAGAATGACGAGCGACTTCATGCCGAAGATGGCTGATGCCGTCATTGCGAGACCAAACACGAAGATTAAAAGGTACACATTCCAGTCCATCGCTCTGGCGACAGGTACCGCGAACATGGCTACACCGACACCGAACCATCCGACCTGTGTGAAGCCAAGCAGGAAAGAAGGAAGGTACGAGCCTTTTTCACCGAACGCATATTTTGCAAGCAAATGCGTGGAAAGACCTGTTTTGGCAGCGATATGCGCTAGTGCTCCTGTATAGATGCCGAGTGCCAGATTACCGGCAAGCACGATTCCAATGAACTCCATGAATGTCAAGCTGACCCCTAACGTTCCCCCTGCCAACATGCTTGCGGAAAAGAAAGTGAATGCTAACATGACGGAGAACGTCTTTCCAAAATGATTTCTCTGCGTTTTCGGCACCGCTTGCCACGAAAACTCTTGATCTTGTTTACTCATCAGAATACCCCCAGTATAAAGTGTCCTGATACCAAAAAAGCAGAAACAAAAGAGGCTACTCGTCAGATCAAACTGACAAGTAGCCTCTTTTGTTCATCATAATCCGCGCTAAGACACAGAGCATCCCTTGACGGAATATGCCCTGCTTCTCACGTGATTATAAAAATCCGCTGTCCTTGTCAGCCTCTCTGGACTGAATTAAAGGTACCAGTATTCAATTACATTCTATTATTTTAGAAAAACCTATAGATGTCAATGTCATTAATATCCATTGATATAAATCCTCTTTTGAATGCTGCGCTTAGAATTTTTATGTGGATGATGTCGACCAAGGCACTTGCTCATAGTACAAAGCCTTATGTGGTACCGGACAACCTCACTCTCGGAGTTCCTCCACTTCCTATCAGGAACGGCCTGATCCACAGTCCAAACGGAGCGGTTATTTAATTTATTCAGGAGGTAAATTCCGTTTTCACGCAGGTGCCTTCGGCTTCTTCTCTATCATGTGAATTACACTGAAAATATTACAAAAAAAACGAAACAGATAAAAGCTCCGTTTCGCTCAGATGTGCCATAATTATTAATTATTTAGTAGTGCCAAGTAATAAATTCACAATCGTATCCAGCTGAAGCTCTAATGAAAAAGGGTCCTCCATTACGAATTCATCATGATAGTTATCACCATACAAATAAACTTTGCCATTTTTCACTGCAGGGATGCCTTTCCATATGTTACTTTCCATTGCTTTATTTGTTGCATCCGCATCGCCATTATAAACAAAAACATAATCCCCTAAGTATTCTGGGAGCACTTCAAGTGATATCGATTCAAACCCCTCCGCCATATTTTTTGCACTTTCTGTTGGAGGCAGCAGCAGCATATTGTATATAGTGGAAGAACCATAGTTTCCTCCCTTTGCCGCTAAGACGTATACCGCTTTTTCTGAAAATGAAACAACCGAAACGGTTTCCCCTTCCTTGATAATACCGGCGAGTTTCGACTTTGCTTCAGCTACTTTCTGTTCGTATTCCGTAATCNNTTTCCGAATATCTTGCTTACACCCCTGAATTTATCAAGCGGCCCTGCGGTTGTTAACCCCTCCCAATAAGGCAGAAAAACAGTCGTTCCAATCTTCTCATATTGTTCTATGTTCTCATCGATTGAACCGATAATTAAGTCCGGATCTAGCATCGTTAATTTTTCCAGGTTTAAAGGAAAATCCCCNNCCGCCTTTTCCATCCAGCCTTCATCCAGCATAAATGTTCTTGCACCGATTGGAACAATTCCTAATTTCAATAAATGCCCCATATATTGGTCAGCCGCTACTCTTTTCGGCTCTGCAGGTACTTCCACATCTCCCTTTGGCGTTGATACTATTCGAGTCTTCGAACTTTCTTCTAATACTGTTTGATTAACGGTTCCATTCCCAGTACTCTGCTCCTTCGCAGCTGTGCCCGTCCCGCTTGAGCAAGCACCTAATAATAGAGAACCGCAAAGCAGCAAAGCTGCCGTCGTCTGAGATGTTGTCATTTTAAACATATGTAAT
>DOJM01000110.1:0-967 GCA_003529225.1 Paenibacillus sp. | reverse complement strand
AAGGATGTGTTCAAAAATAGAGGATGTGGGGAAGTTTGATGGACTTTCAGCAACTTTATGTGCCTGTAACTCTCTTGTTCTAAAATGTGCAGGGGATACACCTTTTCTTTTCTTAAAAATTCGGCTGAAATAATAAACGTCTTTATAACCAACGCTTCCTGCAATTTCCCCGACAGAAGCCTCTGTTGTCATTAAAAGCTCTGTTGCACGTTCAAGCCTAAAACGAATTAAGTAATCAATCGGACTCATACCTGTGTACTCTTTAAACAAGGATGACAAATGATAAGCACTGAAATTAAATACTTCCGCAAGAGAATCTAATGTGATTGGCTCCGCATAGTATTCCTGGATATAGGTGATTACTTGGACTGCAACACTTGTTTGTTTCACCTCAGTCTCTTTTCTATGCAATTCTTTTAAAACCTGATCAATGAATTGATAAAACAGTGATTTAACATTGAGTCTCTCTTCTTGCCTGTTCCATTTTTGATGCATCATTTGAATTTTGTTATAAAGTAAAATGGGTGCATCAGGGGAAAAACAATACTGTATTTGGAAGGGATCCTCTTCATGAATCCATGCACGGTAGTAAATGATATAGTAAACAAATTTCTTGCTTGTCGGAACAATATTGAGGGTCGCCCCTTTCCCGCTATGGAGGATTTGAAATCCTGTAAAAGAAAATTCGACCTGATCTAACTGAACTTGAGCGCTCCCATGTACCGAAAGTAAAAATATACTGGCAGGAATCTTATATTTTTGAAGAATTTCGCCTTGAACCATTTCAATTTGGCGTACATCCAATAACTTGACGGTCGCTTGNNCGTTATCTGTCTAATGATCATCATAAATGATAACCATTATCAATAACAGTTGTCTAAAGATAATAAAGGTCTAGACTGAAGAAAACTGCTAAAATGTAGTTAATGTATAATGTAGATATCCCTCATGAACAAAGGAGAACTGA
>DOJM01000109.1:2647-5190 GCA_003529225.1 Paenibacillus sp. | reverse complement strand
GGCAGCAAGAGCAGTGGCAGCTCGTAATAGGCGTAGCCTTCGATTAATGCTGCCACTAAAGAAGCCTTTAACAGCAAGAGCAGCACGCAGGCGAGCACACCCATCGCACCCACTCGGCTGTCCTTCATAATCTCCAGGATCCGTTCCCTCGGTCGGTAGCTAAGCAGACCATCCGCGCTGTCCATCCAGCCATCAAGATGCAGACCTCCGGTGAGTCCCACCCATAAAATGAGGGTAATGACAGCTGCTGGCCAAGCAGGTAAAATCCAACCCGTCAAAGCTGCTCCAGCAGCTACGCACAGTCCGATAGCTGCACCCACCACGGGATAGAACAGCACACTTCGACGCAGTAGCTCAGGAGAAAATCCGGGATCACTCTTTACTGGAAACCGAGACAAAAACTGAAAGGCAGCTGCGGCAGCATCCCTGCGTTCCCTCATAGACGATACTCCCTGCTCTTAAGTTCAATTGGTATGCCAGCAGTCACTAGAAAGACCTGCTCACATTGCCGAGCAAGCAGCGAGTTCATACGTCCGGCCAGATCACGGTACAATCGGCCAAGCGCATACTCTGGAACAATACCGTCCCCCACTTCATTAGTGACCAGAATGAGGTTCCCTTGAAATGAATTCACACTGTCTTCAAGTCTTGTAATCTCGCTCTCAATCAACTCTTGCCTATCCACAAATCCTTCCATGGCTAGCAGTACATTCGATAACCACAACGTTAGACAATCTACGAGAACCGCCTTTTCACCAGATAAACGCTTAAGAAGATCTGGCAAATCATAAGGTTCCTCTAATGTCTCCCAAGCATATCCACTTTGCGAGNNGATGCCGTGCAATCCGTTCCTTCATTTCATCATCAAACGCTTGTCCGGTTGCTACATAGAAGGCTTGATCTGTCAGGGACGACATCAGTTTTTCTGCAAAACCACTTTTCCCGCTACGCGCGCCTCCTGTTACAAGAATACTCATTGTTTCCCAGCTCCAGAGATGCCTGCACTTTCAAAGGTGGCCATTTCGCTCAAAATACGGCATATCGCCTCAATTAAATGAAGGGACAATACGCCTCCGGTTCCTTCACCCAAACGAAGACCAAGGTTAAACAACGGTTCAAGTCCAAGCTTCTCTAGCATCAGCTTATGTCCCTGTTCGCCTGATACATGGGAACCTATCATATAGGCAATGGATTCTGGTGCAAGTGCTTTCGCCACAAGAGCTGCTGCACCCGAAATAAAACCATCCAAAATGATAGGTATCCTGGCAGCGGCTGCGCCAAGAATCAGACCGGTCAAACCGGCGATNNGCTTTGGACAATACATCCAGCGGATCTGCAGGATTCGGCTGATTCACCTTTAAAGCGCGTTCCACAACTGCAATTTTATGTAGTAATCGTTCATCATCAATTCCCGTTCCTCTTCCAGCAGCTACTTCAGGTGCTATTCCTTTCAGAGCACACAAAATTGCAGCACTAGCCGTTGTATTTCCTATGCCCATTTCACCTGTAATAAAAATCTCCGTCCCGTTCTCAATCGCTTCTTGTGCGACTCTTATCCCTACAAGTACAGCACTCATCGCTTCCTCACGGCTCATCGCAGGTCCCACAGCCATATTATCCGTTCCCCGGCGCACTTTACGATCAATCAGATCGTCATGACTAAGATCGCCGTTAACACCAATATCTACGAACTTTTCCTCAGCCCCAGCTTGGCGTGCCAGTACATTCACAGCTGCTCCTCCGCTGAGAAAATTATAAGCCATCTGCATTGTGACTTCCTGTGGAAATGCGCTAACTCCCTCGCAGCATACACCGTGATCTGCAGCCATTACAACTACCGTTCGTTTGGTGAAACTAGGCTGCTCCGTACCCGAAATTCCAGCGAGCTTAACGGCCAAAGTCTCCAATTGACCCAGGCTGCCCGGTGGTTTGGTTAGAATGTTCAGGCGGTGCTCTGCCTTGAGGAAAGATTGTTCATCAGCTGGTGTGATTCGTTTAATTACTTCTTGAATCGTTGAAATCATATTTTAACCTCCAATTAAGTATATCCGTATAACCTATTCTATCTTATCTACACTGAAAAGCCCCATCTATGATANNCACTAGAATTACAACTTCACTTTCATAAAACCTTCGATTCTCTCCAGCGCTTCCGCCAATTTTTGTAGAGATGCTGCATAAGAGCAGCGGATATAACCCTCTCCACCAGCGCCAAACACATGCCCCGGAACCGCAGCAACACCAACCTCCTTGAGCAGCTGCAAAGCGAAATCCTCTGATTTCAATCCGGTATTAGCGATGGAAGGAAAGGCATAAAATGCGCCCTCCGGCTCGTGGCAAGGTAAACCCATGGATCGAAATCCACTAACCAGCAGCTTTCTTCGCTCATCGAAGCATCGTTTCATATGTTCCTTATGTTCCATACCGTTCCGCAGCGATTCAATGGCAGCGATTTGACCTAGTATCGGAGCACACATCGCAGTGTACTGATGTATTTTGAGCATCGCAGCAATTAATTCCTGATCACCACAAGCATAACCTAC
>DOJM01000109.1:0-2590 GCA_003529225.1 Paenibacillus sp. | reverse complement strand
GCTGACATGGTGACTATCATAGGTTAGCTCGGCATAGATTTCATCTGAAATGACAAGTAAGTTATTCTCTTTTACAATCTGTACAATGGGTAGCCAATCCTCGTAAGTCATTACTGCTCCTGTAGGATTAGTCGGAAAATTAACCATAAGAATCTTGGAACGCGGGGTAATCACCTGCCGCAACGCTTCAGCAGTAAGCTTAAAACCCTGCTCGGCTGAAGATTCAACCTCAACCGTAACCCCACCGTTCAAATGAGTAATNNAGAAGGGACGATAATCTCATCCCCGGGTGTAATAAAGGCCCGCAGAGCCAAATCCACGGCTTCACTGCTTCCCACTGTAACCATAATCTCGTTAGTTGGCTCATAGCGGAGATTGAAGCTTGTGTGCAGATAAGAGGCGATTTCTTCTCTAAGCTCCAACAAACCGGAATTTGGTGTATACATCGTTTCCCCATTATTCAAAGCACGAATACAGGCAGCTCTTACATGCTCCGGTGTAACGAAATCAGGCTCGCCTACGCCAAGCGATATAATATCCTGATTCCCTGTACTTAGGTCAAAAAAAGCCCGAATCCCCGAGGGAGCAATCTCCCGTACACGCGAAGTAATCCATTCATTATGCATGACTGAGCACCTCTTCTTTCGGACTCTTTTCTGTTAGGGAAAGGGAAATGATTGCGTCTAGCAGTCCGCTGAAGGTGTAACCTGCCGCTTGCGCGCTTTTTGGTAAAAGACTTGCCTTCGTCATGCCCGGTAACGTGTTCACCTCCAGCACATACGGAATACCATCCTTAATGAGCATATCCACCCTTGCGTACACACTGCATTTTAGTGCTTTGTAGNNGGTAGTTCAATGACCCGTTCGTCTGCCCCGCCATCTTCGTATTTTGCACTATAATCGAACCACTCCGCATGTGCCGAGGTGATTCCCAAAACGGGCAGCATCTCACCATTTAGAATAGAACAAGTGATTTCCTGGCCTTGAATGTAGCTCTCGATCAGAATCGACTGATCACAGGCAAAAGCCTTCTTTACTGCGCTCAAAAGCTCCCCGCTGCTGCTCACCTTTTCCATACCGATACTCGAACCGCCTGAACATGGCTTCACCATAACAGGATATCCAATCCGCTCTACGGCTTCTTGAGAATAATCCTTCATACTATCCCAGCACAGCCAATCCGCCGTATTGACGCCTGAGCAGTGCATAAGCTTTTTGGAAAGATNNNNCCCCGCTACCCGTATAAGGAATCCCCATCGTCTCCAGCGTCCCCTGAACCGTACCGTCCTCTCCGTAAGCTCCGTGGAGCGCAAGCAGCGCGATATCGATTCCTTTTGCCTGCTCAATAAGCTCTTCACGCTTGGTGATCACTATTGGAGTAACCTCATATTTATTGGGATCTAGATTCTTCAAAATCTCTCTACCGCTGTTCATGGATACCTCATACTCTGAGGACACCCCGCCCATAATTACGCCTACCTTCATCTTCATCTCAAGCACCCCTTTATCCCATTAGTTGTCGTGCTGATCTGCCAATAATTTCGATCCCCTTGCGGATATCCTCATCCGTCACTCTGGAGAAACCGATCCGTATCGTATTTTGACCTTTACCGTCTGTGAAGAATATANNAACCCCTTGCTCATGACAGGCCGCCAGCAGCGTCCTTGTATTAAAGCCCTCCGCGAAGGTTACAAAAAGATGCAATCCGCCATCCCCTGATAACGCCGTATAAGGAATAAACTCCTTACAGCATTGCAGGGTTAATTCATATTTTCGTTTATATTCCGATCTAGCTTTTTTCAAATACTTCTCTAAATGGCCACCTAATAAGTATTGATACAAAATGGATTGATCCAGCGTAGAGGTATGAATGGTACGTGCGCGCTTGACGCTTTCGAGAGAATAGATCAGCTCCTGATCTGCCAGCACCCAACCTACGCGTAGTCCCGGAAATAGTACTTTTGAGAAGCTACCTAGATAGATCACGCTGTTGCCGCTACCTGCAGCTGCGATAAGTGGAGCCACATGTGAGCCCGAATAGCGTAACTCCTCATTAAAACCATCCTCGATCACTGCTATTTGGTACCGATTCATCAGCTTCATTAGCCTCTGTCTTTTCTCTGGAGACATTACAATGCCGGTCGGATTATGATAAGAAGGGACAAAGTAGGCACAGTCAAAAGCTTGCTCCTGCAATGCCTTCTCCAGCTCAACCAGATCAATCCCATCGCGTTCCATAGGAATCCCGGTGATCTCAAAGCCATTCAGCTTCAGATTTTTGATCGCCGTATGATGCGTTGGATTCTCACAGATGACCGAAGCATTCTTTTTGCTAAGTACAGACAATACAATATCGAATCCCTCTGTAAAGCCATTGGTGATCAATATATCCTTGCCTTTCATTTCAACACCTTTGTGCTCCATGTACTGCTTCAAATAGTCTATTAAAGGCTTATACCCTTTGGCATATCCATAATTTAGTAAGACATTGCCTTCCACCGACATACGATCCATAAAGGAGCGTTTCACATTATCTAGATCAAAAAGACTCTCATCAGGCGCGATGCTCGTGAAGGAGATCGTACCCTT
>DOJM01000606.1:295-5444 GCA_003529225.1 Paenibacillus sp. | reverse complement strand
GCATCCGCCTTGTTTGTTGTGTTGGCTGGTATTGGGGTGGTATTAATGACCTCGAAAGCCCGTAACTCAATGAACTGGGAACTCATTCGTCAAATCCGGAACAGCTTGTACAAGAGAGCTGCTTTTCTGTTTATATCTGGCGTGCTTTTATTGCTAATAGGCTGGAGTGCCGATATTTTGCATTATTATGCGGTATTTATGCTTGTAGCTGCAGTCTTGATCACCGTATCCGATAATATAATACTAGGTTTGTTTTCGATAATCCTGGTAGCATCGCAGTTGTTTTTAGTCGTATTCGATTACAGCAAGGGATGGGACTCAAGTTTTAAGGAATACATGGGCTTTTGGACGATAGAAGGGTTTACTCGCAATCTGTTATTTAACGGATTTCATCCCATCTTTCCTTGGCTGAGCTTCTTCCTCATCGGCATGTGGATTGGCAGGAAGCGTTGGCTGAATAAGGAAAACCGTTCGAAATTACTANNTATATTCGTTGTCAGGAACGGTTGTTTTTGAATCGATTTCTTTCTTCTTGGTTAAATGGACCTCTCCAGTACTGAGTAATGAAGCAGCAACTTATCTTTTTGGAACTAAACCGATGCCGCCCACAATGCTGTATGTTTTCTCTGGCATTTGTTCAGCTGTCGCCATCATTGCGAGCTGTCTTTATGTGGTCGATAAATTTGAAAATTCCCTTCTGACACAGGCGATGATCCATACAGGACAGTTATCGTTAACCCATTATATCGGGCACGTAGTGATCGGAATTGGTTTTCTTATGACAGTGGGTTATTTGGAAAACGGAAGTCTTTCTTTTGCAATGGCATACGGAACCGTTTATTTCATTATCTCCATTATCTTTTCGAGTCTGTGGAGAAAGTGGATGGAAAGAGGTCCGATTGAGCTGATCATGAGAAAATGGTGCTGAGTGGTGTAAGAGGCTTGAAAAGTAACATGTGACACGTTATTATTCAATGAAGTTGAGGGAAGATGCCGTCCATTGTTATCGTTTTAGCTACGCTCCCTTGGACGGTCCAACAGGAGGTTTTTTAGCAAAGAAGGTACAATGCCATAGTAGTAAAATGAAGATAGCCAGGGGGAAGAAGTATGTCTTTTTTCTCACAAACGATAACTGACTTTTGGCGGACGCAATTTTTGAACGGAGACATCCTCTATACCGATGAAGTCTTTACTGTCGCCATCAACCCGAACCTGGATAAAGACAGTTGGGTTATGGTCCTGGAAACCACCGATGGCCTGGTTATGGCGATCCTGATGCATGCGATGGCCGATAAGGTAGGCCTTTATCAACGACAAAGCCTGTCTGAGGAGATCATTCGCCGAAAATTGAATGAAGCGGGAGTCACTCTGCATGGCGCAGATTATCTTTTTTATTTTTCAGAAGCCGATAAGAACGTCTTGCTGCAAGAAAACCTGGAAGGAGACTTGTGCAGGTTAACCGAGCAAGATGAGGCGGCTTTCTCTGAGTTCGAATCCTGGCATATATGGAAGCTGAATTATTCCAAATTGTCATTGCGTACCTTTTCCCGTTCCTTTAAATATAGCAGCTCAAATCGATCTTCATTTTGTTTATAGAGTTCCGTGTCTGTGAGGCTAAAAGCAATAAGAAAGTCAATGATGCACCTGCGATATGCTTCGCCTTTGCCGTAACAAAATTTCACATCTTTTTCATGACCGTCAATCGCAATGTATTTAAGGTCTTCGAAATTGTCCAGGCGCTCCTTAAAAAGATCGGTGAGCTCCTTCATTATTTTCTCGGTACGGATATGCGTTGTTGCCATGTAATCACGCTCCAGCAGGTGTTACCATAAGTATAAAGTGCATTCTGGCGGGCTCGTTTTCAGTCAAACATGGCTTACAACGGAAGCGAAAGAAGCTCCTGAATTCAGTAACAGTTTGTTTATCATTCTCAAATCTTGGAATTACGTTTTAGTTCAAGAGCCATATAAGACCCTTCTTTGAAGCCCAACAGGCGCTATTATATCGGCAGCCTGTTGGGCCAGATGTATTGTCAAGCCAAGTGCGGGAGCGGACCTCCTTGGGACGCTGTTTTATCGATTTACCCACTCATCCATGGGCCGTTTTCTATTCTCTCAACAGTCGTGTTAGTGGAATACACTTGTGCAGAGTATCTGTTTTAAAAAACTATAAGTGATTCCTTTTTAAGGTTAATGTAAGGTTCCTTTAAAACTCGTGTAAAGTAAGAGCTTTATACTAGTCTTCGTACACACTCGAAGATCTACGATCATGATTAGGAACTTATCATTAGGAGGAGCAACATGAATAAACTTAAACATTGGAATACTAAACTACCGAAGTGCATGATTGCCGGCAGTCTTGTTGTCGCATTAAGTACAGGCCCTGTTATCGGGACGGGGATAGCGATGGCGGCGAAACCAACGATTCAGAACGATTCGTTGCTAGAAGCCGATGCGGCTGTTCATCAGCTTGCGCGCTATCAAGTAGACGCAAGGCTTGATGAGAAGAAGATGACGATTCACGGTACAGAAACTGTGACCTATCGAAACAACAAGAAGGATACACTGGACAATATTGTATTTCACACCTTTGCAGATGCAAACCGTTCAAAGGAAACACAGTCGGGTATGTTCGAAAATTCAAATGAACGAATGGCAAAGGAAAATCCGGATAAGAAACCTGAAGATTTCCTGGGCGGCATTGACATTAACAATGTGAAGTCGTTAGGTCAACCCTTGAAGTTCGATAATACGAATCAGGCACTTAAGGTTGCATTGGGACAAGCATTGCAGCCTGGGCAATCTATCACACTAGAACTTGAATTTGACGTAAAAATTCCTTATGGCTCACAGCGGTTGTCCCATTACAAGAATATCATCAATGGCGCTCATTGGTTCCCTGTGCTTTCGATCTATAACCCTGCAGATCATACGTGGGACAAAACTCCTTACAGCACTACATTTGAATCCGATTATTATGATTCTGCGGATTATCAGGTAACCATGAATGTACCCGCCGATTACCAGATTTCCATGCCTGGAACACTGACCGTACAGGATGCCGAAGCAGGCCGCAAGATGGTAACGGCCACTGCGAATAATACAAGAGAATTTGTCTTCTTCACGAGTCCGGATTTTAAAGTAGAAAGTGTTACACGAGATGGTCTGACCATACAATACTATTACTTTGATAATCAGAAAGACAAAAAACAGATTATCGATCAATATATTGATCAAGCGTTTAAAGTCATTAACTTCTTCAGCGAAAAATATGGTAAATATCCTTATCCGGAGTTCAGAATTGTTGAATCGTACGTTGAAGGGGTCGCTGTTGAATTTTCACGAATGATTCAGATGGGCATGATCGAGGGTCAGCCAGATATTTCAAACCATTCAGCATTTGTCCATGAAATTGCGCATCAATGGTTCCACGCATTAATTGGAAATAATTCCGAGAAGGAATCATTTCTAGATGAAGGATTTGCCGATTTCTCTATGGTTTATTTCTATGAGAAACAAGGAAATCCGTTAAATGGATTCAAGGTGATTCAATTCGATGAAGTATCGTTAGATAGTCCGCTTGATGCGACCAATGATAAGGTTGGGGATTCTCCCGACGCCATTTTTTATAAAAAAGGCCGTCAAGCCATCTATGAGTTGTATCGTACGCTTGGCGAAGAGAAGTTTGATGAGTTGATGCAGACATATTTTGACCAGTATGTATACAAAAATGCGACGATCGAAGGACTGCTTCAGGTTGTTGAGAACAAAGCGGGCAAAAAGGTCAGAGATGATTGGGAAGCGGATTTACGCCAGCCCAATTATTCTTTGAAGTCTGAATATCGTCTAACAGCGGACGAGGAAGCCGCTTATATGTACGAGCAATTTAAATCAATATACCATTCGGTGTTTGTGCAGTTTCCAGAGGTTCCGTCTGAAACGATGAGCCGAATTATCGATAAAACGTTGCAGGGCGAGCCGCTAACGATTATCTTGAGCGACCGTTTGACATCGGAAAAAGCAACAAAACAACAGGATCAACTGCTCAACCAGTTTCAAGGCTTCTTCCAAATAGCAGGAATAAAGCCAACGGTTATAACGGAACGTCAAGTATTAAAAAACAAGCTTAAGAAGGAGCTAGGGGACAGTAATATCATTGTCATCGGCAAACCGGATGCGAATGGGTTTGTACAAGCCTTGAAGTCCGGCATCATCAAGCGTGCTGATACAGTCGGTTTTAAATGGCAGGAAATCATGAATAAGTCTAATCAATCCGGAGCCTACATTATAAAACATCCGTATAACCAGAATCGTCTCATGTTGCATTATTTTTGGACAGGGGACCAAATGAGTGATCAGACGGCAGATCCATTTATGGCTAAAGCAATGGAATCATTGAATTTTTCAAACCATTTCTATCAATATTATGTTCTGAATAACGCAGGTAAGAGCAGCAGCGAACAAAAGATCGAAAATCCGTATGCGAAACTATTTGCAGAATAATAAATCACAGGGCAGTCTTATTCCCGAGGGAGTTCCATGGTCGTTGATTTTGGAGAATTATTTTTTTTTGTAAACATAATAAGGATTCTCAGGAAAATGTAAAACCTAACCTCAGAAAAGGAGTATATAGAATGGGGTGATGATGGATAAGTTTTTTTGTAATTATGATACCACGTTGAATAACGGTTTTATAAACGGCCAATCGTAACAAAGGAACCATTACTCCAGAAACTGGCTACAATGTGCAAAAAAACAAATACCCTAGTGTATTATGCCTGTAAACACAAAATAATTATATGAATGAACGTAGCCCTGGAATGACATCATAAGGAAGTAGTATACATCTCAATTTCCAGAGGAGGATATCTTTTATGGCTCACCAGAAGAGAAGGAAGGAAGCTGCCTGGAAGTCACGAAAGCAAGAACAGCATCCCCATGGTAAAATTAAATCGCTTAAGGGATTGTCCAGCGAATATGAAGATAAGAATACTACTTTTTAAGAGAAAGACTGTCGGAGAAATTTGCCGGCAGTCTTTCTGCATTAGGACTATTATTATCTGTACAACGAGCACGGAGACATGGTGCAGATGGTAGTTATAAGAGGCAACTTAGCCTGTCGTTTTTTTACTCTAAGGATCTCTGCCGTT
>DOJM01000606.1:0-287 GCA_003529225.1 Paenibacillus sp. | reverse complement strand
TAATGTAACAAAGAGAGCCACTTGAATTTTTATAGTATTCAATAAGAACATCTATATTTAGATTTTGAAACTCTATTTCTGAGAGTTTCTCATTTATTCTGTTGCTTCTGTATGCTCTAAGAAACAAGGCCTTAAAGGATTACGTAGATTCCTTTGTAAAAAAACATGACTAAACTCCAATCAAATTGCTGTAAGAACACTATTTAACGACTGTAAACAACCGTGATTAACCGGTTGTTTTTTTGCATTAGAAAGGGGAAATCGATAATGGACAAGAACATGTTACT
>DOJM01000318.1:6729-8711 GCA_003529225.1 Paenibacillus sp. | reverse complement strand
AGCTAGTGGAGCAAGCTTCATAGCCATCAGAAACATAAAATAAGAAGCTGGCGAGCAAATACAACCAATCAAGATCATTTTCCAGTTTTGTTGCCATTCCCTTATAATTTGTGCACGACCGGCTCTTATAACCATGAAGAAAGCGACGATTACATAATTAATATTGGATAANTCAAGTGTTGATAGTGCAGATAATTGCTGGACAATTAGTTTGTCCATTAATGTATAGCCCGCAACACACATCCCTACTACAATTGCATAAAGAATGGATATAGAATGAGTCGTTTCCCCTTGATTTGCATGACGATTAGCGATTCCACTAATAATAAAGAGCCCTACTATGATACAACAAAAGGCTATCCAGCCTACTAGAGTTAAGGAATCCCCGAATAACACAACACTTAACAAGGTCACTAGCATGACACCAGTACCTCGCATGATTGGATAGGTCTGCGATAAATCACCATAGGAATACGATTTAGAGAGGAAAATGAAGTACGACCCTTGAAATAAAGCAGATATCGCCATATAGCCAAGTGTCTCCGCCGGAAGCTCAACTTGGAGCAGCTCAATAATAAAATAAGGTAATAGAGCAAGTGTACCAACAATATGAATCGACCAGAGAAATACGTATTTATTCAGACTTCTCTTTGTAAATAGGTTCCATACCGCATGTGTAATACCTGAAAATAAAACTAAAAAGACTGCCATTGAAATCATAGAAATATCCTCATTTCACTTATGCGCTAACTCATATGTCCAGCTGCATCCCATCAAATGCTACTGTAATCCCATTCGGCTCAAAAATATGAACCAAATCTTCATGCAACAGATGAGCATTATGAGAGAAATGAGTGACTACGATTCGCCCTTCTGCTTTCATAACAAAATTCTCGATTAACCATTCCCGTGTTTTTAGAGTATCCTTGACATTCATATGACCGTTGCATTGTTCGGCATTCCCTGTCGTACATTCCAGAATGGCAAGATCCAGTTTCTTCACTTTCAACCAATTCCAAGTCTGTTCAGGAAACCAGCCACTGTCGTGACCATAGAAAATGGTTTTTCCATCCTTTTCTATATAATACAATACGCAAGTTTCTTTAGGATCATGGTTAGCAAGCAATGGGGTAATTGTAGCTGTTTGTGTTTGTACGGTTTCAAAGGGCTTCAAGTTGTGAAATTGGAAGCGATGCCTTTCCGTGGCAAGCAATTGACTACAGTGCTTAATAGGCAAATCATGACCGTATAGATGAAGTTCTTCCTCTTCATTAAATTGAGCATAACCAAGCGCACGAATCAGTAAATCTTCAGGATACAAATGATCGGAATGTGAATGTGTAAACAATAAATCACGAACCTTATCCATATCTACAGAATCACGAATGGAATGATGTAAGGTGTCCGCCGGAAAATCGATCTTAAGTACTTCATCAATCAAGACCGAAGTGCGTGTACGGATATTTTTCCCACCAAGTACTTTGGCTTGCTTACAAGTCTCACAATGACAGAATAAGGAAGGGATTCCTTCAAATGCAGCTGTTCCATGAAAATGAACCTTCATAAAAATTCCACCTTTGTAGTAGAGAACAACAGGACGTTAGTCCTGTTGTTCTCTCTAAGTAACGCTAGACTAGCTTACTTAATGTTATTATCATCCAAATACTTTATCCACTGCTTCGTGTATTCCGCTTGAATTTTATCGAGACCAGCTTTTTTAGCCTTTTCCATAAATAACTTCAAGCCGGCTTCAACATCCTTAACCATACCATCATTCAAAGGATATAAGTATTGCTTTTCAACTTGTAGAAGGGCCGCCTTCTCTGCTTGATAAGACGTCCAATCCTCTCCGAAACCTTGGAAAATATTCGGTTTTGCTATCTTATCCATTTCATCGAACATGTCTAGTACAGCTTGATAGCTCTTATCAAACAACATGAACTCCGGATTTCTCCATGCCCATCCATTCATACCTTCTCTTG
>DOJM01000318.1:2962-6693 GCA_003529225.1 Paenibacillus sp. | reverse complement strand
TCAATTTCAAAATTCTTGCCTTCAATACCGTATTGCGTCAGCCAATTGTAGCGTTTATCCGTGACCAATTTCTCATAGAAAGCAAGAGCTCTCTCTGGGTTTTTGCTGCTGCGTGGAACTGCAAAGCCATTATGAATCGGGTGAACGGGTGAAGAGAATCCTTTCATGTTCGGATACGGGGAATAGCCTAGCTCCCAATCCGGATGCAGTGATTTCACTTTGACAACAGCATCACCAAAGCGGTTAGGATTCTCACTTCCCAAAATTGCTGCGGCTTTACCGGCAGCAAATATATCACTACCACTATCTTTAATGTTCAGCATATTCTTCATAAAGTACCCTTTTTCTTGCCAACTCCTGAACATTTTTAAATCTTCCAAATGCTGCGGAGAGCCCCAATAGCTGGTTACGTCTCTTGGAGTGTCATACATGATGCTAAGTCCATATGGAACTTTATCGTTGGTATTCACAGTTTTAGTAGTCATTTGACGGATGGAATCTACATGACTAACCTCAGTATCCGCCAGAGGTAGCATATCCGGTTCATTCTTGCGTATGCCATCCAAATACTGCTCTAGCGTTTCGAGTGATTCCGGCTTTGGCAAATTATACTTTTTACGCAAATCTTCCCGATAGGCAATACCATCATTTACATACTCCTTCCAGATCGCTGGAACGGTGTAAATTTTCTTGTCAACCTTGACTGCTTCCCAGAAATCCTGTGGTACATATGCTTGTAGCTTAGGTGCAGCCTTCGGTATGAGTTCATCTAGCGGAAGGAACGCCCCTTTCATCGCATATGACTGGTAATTTGTCCATTCTGCCGTAAAGATCAGGTCAATCGGCTGCCCTGAGGACAACAGAAGCTTATATTTCTGATCCCAATCTGTCCAGGTTGTGAAGTTAAATTTGACGGTTGCATTCAAATCTTCTAATGCCATTTTGTTAACTTCATCCTGAATGAGCTTTAAATCCTTTGGGGCATCGCCCAGCATATAGAACTGAAGCTCCACTTTCTTGGATGTGTCGATTCCAGTCGCTTCTTTTACAGTCTCTTCTTTTACAGCCTCTTCTTTTACAGTTGGAGCCTCCGTGCTGGTATTTGACGTAGTCTCCCCAGTTTTGGCATTACCACTGCAACCAGCAAACAAACTTGCAGTTAAGAATAAAGAAGTGCCGATCGTTAACAATTTCTTTTTTCCTTTTCTCATACTAACCCTCCCCTTAATTAAATGATCTATGTCAGCCGATCGCATACGAATTCCTTTCGTTTGCTTTCGGTACTAACCCTTCACCGCACCAATCGTTAATCCCTTCACAAAATATCGCTGCACAAACGGATATAAGAAAATAATTGGTCCAGTAACGACGATCGCCATTGCCATCTTGGTCGACTCTGTCGGAATGTCACGCCCTAGGGTTACACCGGTTCCAGTGGCCATTTGAGAAACGAACATCATGGTATTGATCGTGTTATACAAGTAGTATTGAAGCTGATACATGCTAACGTCATTAATGAACAAAGAAGACATGAACCAGTCGTTCCAGTACGTCAGAGCAAGGAACAGACCGACAGTCGCTATGCCAGGCATAGCAAGCTTCAGCACGATACTGTAGTAGATCCTAAAGTCGTTCGCGCCATCGATTTTGGCCGATTCGAATAATTCTTCCGGAATCGCAGATTTGATAAAGTTTTTCATTAAAATAATGAGAAAAGGTGTCATAAGACCAGGTAATATCAGTACGGCATAGGTGTCTGCCAGCCCAAAGTATGTAGTCAGCATGATGTACCANNCCCTCCAAACAGCGTGGTGAAATAAATGAAGAAGGACAATGGATTGCGATACTTGAAATCTTTCCTCTGCAGCACATAACCTGCCATTGTAATAAGAAACAATCCCACCAGCGTTCCAACCACAGTTACAAAAATCGTAACACTATAAGCCTTGATTAGCTGAGCTGGAAAGATAAACACCATTTCATAACCTTCCAGCGAGAACACTTTAGGAATCAAGTGAAAACCGTCGCGAATAATGGATTCATTGGCTGTCAATGAGCCTGAAATGATCAGAAGGAAAGGAAAGAGACAGAGCAAAGAAAAAATCGTAATGATCAGATAAGCCATCATGCGGAAAACTCTAGAACTTAGAATGTTGTCATCCAATGTAATCCCTCCTCCCTATTTTAGAACAATGCATAATCATCATTAATTTTCTTGATGATATAATTCACTGTCATAATCATCACAAATCCGAAGATAGACTGATACAAGCCAGCAGCAGTTGCCATACCAATATCAAAATTAACTTTCAAAGATCTATAAACGTAAGTATCGACAATATCCGTAACGTTGAAGAGCACTCCATTGTTCCCGACAAGCTGATAGAACAGATCGAANNTGCAAATAAGAGCAGAATGATAAATGTTGACTTCAGCATAGGTATGGTAATATACCAAATTCGCTGAAAAATATTTGCACCATCAATTTTGGCAGCTTCGTAATACTCATCGCTGATTCCCATGATGGATGCAAGATAAATAACCATGGAATAACCCAAGTTTTTCCATATATAAAATGCTGTGATCAGAAATGGCCAGAGCCATGGTGTATTGTATATGTCTACTGGATCAAATCCTAACGATTTGAGTAACTGATTAACAAAACCGGAATCAGCATTAAACATGTTAAACGCTAAAACACTAATCAGAACAAACGAAACGAAGTAGGGTAGAAACATAATGGATTGTGATAATTTTTTAAATAACTTCCCTCGGACTTCACTTAATAGGATTGCTGCCCCTATAGATATCACGTTCCCTAATATGATAAACACCACGTTGTATCCAAGCGTATTGATTGTCAACTTCAACAGAATTCCAGATTGCGTTAAAAATTTAAAATTGTCTAATCCTACAAACGGACTTCCAAATAAACCACCTGCAAAATCATAACTTGTGAATGCATAATAGATGCCGACCATTGGAGCATAAGAATTTATTAAGAAAAAAAGCAGGGTCGGTGCTATCATCAAAAACATGATTCTATTCTTATTTAATTCATATAAAAAACCTTTCTTCTTAAACATGACTGACCTCCTCCTGAATAGAATTGCTCGTGAATCTTACTTCCGAATCATAGAAGAAGCGGATTCGATAATATACTGTACAATGACACATATTGCTGTAATCTCGGTACTTGTGAAGTATGAAATTTCTGTACTTTTGTGAATATTCACTACATTTAACCTAATTTCGGCTGCTGGATTTATAAATTTGATTGAAAGCACCAGACTGATGATTTATACTCAGACCAGCGATGAANNGGGGTTTCAACAAATGATAAAACAGTGGTCTAAAGAGCATAAAAAAGTTTACAGCCGAATACTCCTTGGCTCTATTGGATGTGTTGTTATTACCCTTTTGATAACTTCAACTATTCTTTATATGAACTTTACAAGCATCGCACTTAAACAAGTTTATCGTTCCGATTCAAATAGTCTAAATCAAATTAAAACAGAATTATCTACTATGACAGAGACTGTTACCTCACTGTCCTCCCAGATTTACTATGATTCTGCGGTATCTAAGTTGTTGTATTATGCGGACTTGAATATCTATGATGTCATTTTTGCACAGCAACAACTTGATAACTATCGCGCATCTTTACCATTCATTGAATCCATTTATGTATATAATGCGAAATCCAATCAGTTCTATATTAGTTCCAATAA
>DOJM01000318.1:0-2941 GCA_003529225.1 Paenibacillus sp. | reverse complement strand
TGGAATTCTAGACCTTTTTATGAAATTCAAAGAACATCGCCCCTTTCAACCGATTCCCAGAACCTATAACATCGGTTCGGTTCAGACCACTCCAGTATCAAGCTACACTTACTTATGTTATAGCGTCATTGATGATAATAAAGATTTAAATACAGCTGTTGTTGTCAATATCTCGGCATCATGGTTAGGCCTGCGAATGGATCAGTCGGGGAAAGAGATCTCGGAGAATAACACGTTTATCATTAATCAGGATGGAATATTATATTCCAGTAATGATAAGCAAGAGATGCTAACTGATATATCTGATAAAACCTATATACAGAAAATTATTCAGGATACTTCAGAATCTACATATTTTGTAGACACTGTGGATGGAGTTAAATCTTTAATAACGTTTACTACACCCGATTCATTAGGCTGGAAATATGTTCGGATTACCCCTTATAGCAATATCACTCAAGAAATAAATGAAATGAAGTATCGAATATTATTTATCTGTATTGGCATTCTTCTCTTAGGATTGTTGATTTCGTTAACTTTATCCCATAGCGTATATCGCCCGATTGACAAAGTCATACGCAAGTTCAAAACCCTGGAAACAGAAAGACGTAACCATCAACATATTCTCAAGCAGGATTTCCTTAGAAATACGATTTTAGGTAGAGAAACGAATAATGCTGAGGTGTTACAACAGAAATTACATTACTTCAATTCAGAGCTTATGGTTAATAGTAAATCACTGATTGTTTTGATAAGGATCGATCAATTCCCCACTGTCCTTGAGAAATACAAAGAAGATATAAAATTGCTCAAATATGCCATAATGAACATTTGTACAGAAATTTCCTCACCGATCTTTCAAGTCGAAGCCATTGATATGGGGGATGATAGTCTTTTACTTTTGCTAAACTTTCATGATCCGCTTTATATAACGGAACGGGATTCGCTGATTGAAATGGCAGAGCTTATGCAGTTGTCAATCACCAAACATTTAAAATTATCCATCACGATTACCTTTAGTCCTGTGAAGGAATCAATCGAGCAATGCATCTTAGTCTACAACCAAGTACTTGAGGCTTCTTACCATCGATTATTCAAAGGATACGGCAGCATCCTCTTTTCGATTGACATTATGAACTTAAAAACCAAAGAATATATGTTTCCAGTTCACAAAGAAAAACAGTTTATTGAATCCTTGATGTCAGGAAATGCGGAAAAGGCACGGAGCATCTATATCGATATCGTAGGAGAAATATCAGAATATTCTTTTACCGTTGTTCAACTTGTCGTATCGCATTTAGCACTTACTGTTAATAACGTCTTGCGAACATTAAAAAAGAACAATGCGATTATAACATTACCCGAATTCGATACAACGTTCTTACTACCAAATCATGTTGAAACCATGGAAGAAATCAACACTCCATATTTCAAGATATTTGAAGAAATAAGTGAAAAACTCGAAGAGAAACGAAGTACAAAACAAGAAGATCTCATTAGAAAAGTACATCAAATTATTGAGCGAGATTATAGCAATTCCAACCTGTGCATAAATTCAATTGCAGACGAGCTCTCGATGTCTCCAATATATTTGAGCCGGTTATATAAACAATTAACTACAAAAGCACTACCCGATAAAATTAGCGAAATGCGGTTGAATAAAGCCAAAGAGCTGCTGAAGACCTCTGAATGTACCATTGTTGATATCGCGGAAAAAACGGGATTTACTAGTAGTTCGTATTTTTATCGTTTATTTAAGAATAGTACTGGTATAACCCCGAGCGATTATAGAAAAAAGATAAATGTTTGAGATTAAAATCAGCACAACACGAAATCATGTAGGCCCATGCGCAATTGCATGGGCCTACTATTGATATACTTAATTTTTATAATGTCTTATTTCCACTCCAGTTTTGGCAGCATTTCTTTTTGCAGTTCACACATTTCATCGATCATCGCACAAGCTTGATAATATGTTGGAGCTTGCGGATCAAGCAGAATCGCTTGCAGCAATTTTGTTCTCGACTCTTCAACAAACGCCTCAAGTAACAGCTTATGGATTGTACCTTAGATATGGATCGTTCCGATAATGGCAGTTGGCAGTTCAACTGTTCTAGATTCTTTCTTCCACAGCTGCTCACTTATTGGATCGTAACGTAACTGCAGGGGTAGTCCAGCATAGAAATCTTCTGCCCAAGAAATATACTCGCCGCAATGGTTAGTACCCGGATAAGGGAAGTAACCACTGAAGAAGGGGGTCATTTTGCTATTGCGAGTTCAATTTTTGNNTACTAGGAATTAGCACTCATGGTCTGTACATCTGTCAAAAAAGATAAGAATCAAAATAATACAATAAAATACCCAACAAAAAAAGGGGGTCAGTCCCCCTCTTTACTACATCCGCCAATACACCGCAACTATTTGTCTTTCCTGACCAACAGTGAACAACACTCCACATGTGTGGAGTGCTCAGTGGTAACAACTCAACACAAAGTGACCCCTTGCCCATCTATGATCATTCGCAGGTAAAAATCATTCACCTCACAACGTATTACGCCGCAACTCATAAAAATACTGCACAATCGGATNNTGCTTAAAATTCGCTTTTTCCCAACTCTTCTGTCCACCAAAGCTAGAACATTCAACAGAATCTCCTCGCTCTCCATACTCTCCTCTATAGGAGTAGTCAGAAACTTATTAGCCACAATGATAAAATTCGATTTACTTAATGAAGCCTGTGCTGCCAAAAGCTCTTTGGCATGTTCTGAACTTTTTCTACTTCTAGCCATTACTATTAGGCGATCTTCCGGAACTGGCCCCTTGGTAGCTATTCTGACCGCTTCAATTTCGTCATTGCTGATAGGAATATGAATGTCTGGATCATTCTTAATTTCAAGTTCCGTTTGATACCATCTAATAGAGTTCGATTTATCACTCATGT
>DOJM01000317.1:1532-4244 GCA_003529225.1 Paenibacillus sp. | reverse complement strand
GTATAAAGGTCTGTACAACGACCGGGTCGAGCTTACCGAAGCTTTCTGTCATTATCTGCTCTAACACTAAATAAGGAGACTGTGCTTTTCTATAGGCCCTTTCTAGAGTCATAGCATGGAATATATCTGCTACCGCAACTACTTTAGCGTAAAAATGAATCTGGCTACCTTCTAGCTTAAGTGGGTAACCAGAACCATCGACCTTCTCATGATGCTGCAATGCCGTTAGTCTTACCCCTTCATTAATCGCTGTTACATTACGCAATAATTGATAGCCATATGTAGTATGTCTGCGAACCTCTTCTATTTCAGCACTATTAAGTGACTCCGGCTTATGTAAAAGAGAACTATCTACTTTTGCGTTTCCGATGTCATGTAGTAATCCGGCAAAAGCGATCTGCATCCAATCCTTTTGCGGATGCCCGCACCACTGAGCGATCTTATAGGATGTTAAAGCGGACAGCACGGCATTGTGATAGTTGTAATCCTCGTCTTTTAGCGTACGTGGAGAAAACTTCAATACATGATAATCCTTCAAATGACTAATTAGTGACTCTAACTGACTCCGCAACTCAAAAATAGGAAGAGAGGCTGCCGTAACCGAACGATAGCTGGTCCTAATAATTGTGATCATTTTTTCATATTCATCGTGTAAAGGGGAATTGCTCTTAATTAACATCGATTCATTTATAATGGCTCCAGCTTTAAGTGATGTCTGCTTGGCGTTTTTTTTGACAGTATCAGAGTTGGCCCCTCCTTGAACNNATTTTTCCCTTGTTGAACAAAATTCCACCCAAAGGTGTAATCACATCTTTTGTTATCTTTGAGCCCGCTTTAACTTCTCCAACCAATACACTTGGCATATACTCAGCCCCTTAATTTCTATAACAATAAGCTCAGGATTACCGAAATCTAATATGACAGATAATTTCTGAGAAAATAGTACTTTATATACTGATTTATACTCTATCGGCTAATTATAGTACGGATAAAAGGAAGCGACTAGTGAAATGAAAACTATTCTTATAAAAATTCTCATTAAATTTCATTAAATAACTAGCTATTAATTAATCACAGCAAAAAGAGCAAGGGTTTCTGTAATAGAAGCCCTTGCTCTTTATTGAATATAACCTACTCTAAGTTATCTTCTTGATCCTCAACAATTGTTTCCGGTTGATCAATATCACCAGATTCATCTACTGTTACTTGTTCCTCAAGGCCTTCCATATCTTCAGACATTTCGTCCTCTTCGTTCTTATCTGCTCTGCACAGGGTAGCTACAGCATCATCCTCGCGGATGTTAATTAGCTTAACCCCTTGCGCATAACGACCCATAGTAGAGATTCCATCCATGCTGGTACGAATCAAGGTACCGCTTGTAGTAATGATCATTAAGTCTTCGTCGTTCTTAACGACTTTTAGACCAACTACAGGGCCATTCTTCTCCGTGAGATTAATGGTCTTGATTCCTTTACCACCACGAGTCTGGGAACGATAGTCACCGGCAGGTGTCCGTTTACCATAACCCTTGCTAGTAACAATCAGAACCTCAAGCTCCTTATCGACACAATCCATACCGATGACATGGTCATTACTGTCAAGCGTAATGCCCTTCACGCCTGTCGCGCTACGACCCATAGAACGAACATCATTCTCTGAGAACGTAATCGACATTCCGCGGGCTGTACCGATAATAAGATTTTGCTGTCCATCTGTCAGCTTAACCTCAATTAGAGAATCCTCTTCACGAAGGTTAATAGCGATAAGTCCGCCTTTGCGGATGTTATTGTAGTCCTCAAGTGGCGTCTTCTTTACGATACCTTCGCGGGTAGCAAAGAACAAGTACTTGTCACTATCAGTCTCTTCCACTTGGATTACGGCACTAATCTTCTCACCTTGTTCAATTTGAATCAGGTTGATGATTGGTGTCNNATACGTCCCAGCTCTGGGATCTCATAAGCTTTAATCCGGTACACCTTACCCTTATCGGTAAAGAACATCAGATAGTTATGAGAGTTACTCACGAAGAGATGCTCCACAAAGTCCTGGTCCTTGGTGTCCATCCCCATGACTCCGCGCCCTCCACGCTTCTGACTGCGGTAGGTGCTGACAGGTAGACGTTTGATGTATCCCGTATGTGTAATAGTGATAACAACCTCTTCACGCGGAATAAGGTCTTCATCCAGGATACTTTCTTCACCAACGGTAATCTCTGTCCGGCGTTCATCAGAATATCTATCACGAATATCCTGCAGCTCGTTACTGATGATTTCCAGTACAAGATGCTCATTCGCCAAAATTTCACGGTACTCTGCAATTTTAGCTAGCAATTCGTTATATTCATTCTCGATCTTTTCTCTTTCCAGACCGGTCAGACGCTGCATCCGCATATCGAGGATCGCTTGAGCCTGCTCTACACTAAGGCTAAAGGTGCTCATTAATCCCTCACGGGCTATGTCCGTTGTCCGGGAAGCACGAATTAACGCAATAACTTCATCCAGATGATCCAGCGCAATACGCAGACCTTCTAAAATATGAGCGCGTGCTTCAGCTTTTTTAAGATCAAATATTGTACGACGACGAATAACTTCAATCTGGTGCTGCAAATAATGATAGAGCACATCACGCAAGTTAAGAATTTTCGGCTCGTTGTTTACGATGGCAAGCATGTTGATCCCAAATGTGGATTGCATAGAAGTATGTTTATATAAA
>DOJM01000317.1:0-1522 GCA_003529225.1 Paenibacillus sp. | reverse complement strand
CCCTCGATCCGTTTCTCACGTACTAATTCTGCGATTTTCTCAACCAGTCTTGCCTTATTCACCTGATACGGCAGCTCATGTACAATGATGCGAGCCTTACCGTTATTCTCTTCAATCGTTGCCTTTGCACGCATGGTCGCTGAACCACGCCCCGTACAATAAGCCTGACGAATACCCTCACGGCCCAAAATATATCCAGCCGTTGGGAAATCTGGGCCTTGGATATACTCCATCAATTCCATAGGGGTGATATCAGGATTCTTAATCATCGCCTGCACACCATCGATAACTTCACCTAGGTTATGCGGTGGAATATTAGTAGCCATACCTACAGCTATACCAGATACCCCATTAACGAGCAGGTTCGGATAGCGAGCTGGTAATACAACTGGCTCATTCTCTTCACCATCATAGTTGGGTGCGAAATCAACTGTTTCTTTGTTCAAATCTCGAAGCATTTCGCCTGCAATCTTGGAAAGACGGGCTTCTGTATAANNCGCTGCAGCCATATCACCATCAATCGAACCAAAGTTCCCGTGACCGTCCACAAGCATATAGCGCATAGAGAAATCCTGAGCCATCCGTACCATTGTTTCATAGACGGCTGAGTCACCGTGAGGGTGGTACTTACCGATAACCTCACCGACGATTCTTGCCGATTTCTTATGAGGCTTATCCGCAGACATTCCAAGTTCCGACATCGCAAACAAAATGCGTCGGTGAACCGGCTTGAGTCCGTCCCGCACATCTGGCAAAGCCCGGCTAACAATGATGCTCATTGCGTAATCCATAAAGGATTCACGCATTTCCACGCCAATGTCCCGATCTTTGACTTGTGGGTTATTTTGTTCAGCCATGAGTTGCTGGACCTCCTTCAGTTAAAAAACCGCTACCCTTAATTATATTACTTTCACAAAAGTAGCACAATTAAACATGATAGCCTTTTATCTTCTAATATTGATTTCTTTTGCGCTGATTAGGGTATTCGCCCTTTCCGCAAATGTCTTTAGTACATAGACTGTAAAGACAAGAAACACGGTTTTATTATCCTAGTATCGTTTCATAAGGCAAACCCCATATCCTTATATTATACCATTGTTTAGGTAGCTTGTCCTGATTTTCAGCTGCCAAAGATTATGCTTCCACAGCAAGTTTTGTACAAGGGAATTCAAAAGAGCAAATGCTGCACAAAATTGTTAAGGAGGAAGATAATGAAGATTCAACGAGTCCCAAGTAAATGGGCTAAAACAAAAGTTATCCTTCAAAATCAATCTCTATCTCTATATGTGCCTGATACTCGTAAATATGATTTAAGTGTTCTTAAAGAAATGCTTACGTTATATGCTATGGTCTATATAAAACCTGATCGCGGAAGCTTTGGTATTGGTGTAATGAGAGCTGAGCAGCGTACGGTGATTTTAAGTCCTAGCCAGCAGAAGACTGAAATGACTGTCACCGCCAATAACGAGGAGAGAGAACAGCAAGAAGCACAGGTCCTATATATTTTAAGATATGCAAAGAT
>DOJM01000490.1:6015-6286 GCA_003529225.1 Paenibacillus sp. | reverse complement strand
CTGGGTAACCGGTATTGGTTTATGATGAACGAATGAAAAAATCGACTCTACCAAATCCTGTCCGACATTTCCCACATATTTGATATAGTGGTTATAAAACCTTTTAAATGAAATACCCGGTATATTGCGAACCCCTTTGGCAATTACCGTAAGCGACTCCTGAATAGGTTCGGGAAGTTCATTAAACCGTGTGACTACGGGTGGATTATAAATAAATGTATTCTTAACTACATCAATTTCAATAATTTTTCCGGCTATTTCCATGTCATTC
>DOJM01000490.1:5630-5795 GCA_003529225.1 Paenibacillus sp. | reverse complement strand
TGGAAGAGCACCTGGACCTTGTGTTCCAGCTACTGAATAATGGAGATAAAACAGACCATTATAATAAAATTCGGGATGAAACGCTAGCCCTAGCAATCCCCGTTCATCATATCCACCACTAGAGACACCTAGTTTTATGATTCGCGGGCGAATATCTAAAAAAGT
>DOJM01000490.1:5149-5594 GCA_003529225.1 Paenibacillus sp. | reverse complement strand
ACCCGGAAGTATAGCTGTTTTCAAAACAGTGGGCATATTTATCTTACTTACAATGAGCCGTAAACTAACCTTAACTTTTATCAACTAACTTTAGCACTCCCTCCTCTTGTTTCCTTTTTTAAAATATGATTAGAACTGTTCCTTTAGTACCAATTAGGGCCGGGCAATACTTCCCGCTGTGGTATAGAACGATCGCTGACTGACCTCAAGGGTCTCTCCAAGCGCTCCAAAACTGTTGCCTGAAATTTGCTCGCTTATCCGAATTCACATGGAACAGGCGATGTTTTCAACCATTGAGGCGTTATGAGCGGCTGGTAAAGAAAAATGCAAAAGAGACACCTTTTTCGGTACCCCCCAGACGCTTGACTGGATACCCGCTCCCCTCCCTGCAAAGCATCATCCTGAATCGCAACAGTCAGTCGCTTCATTGCAGTGTACATCGTTT
>DOJM01000490.1:2712-5133 GCA_003529225.1 Paenibacillus sp. | reverse complement strand
TTCAAGAAGGAAAGACGGTTGTGTTTGACCTCCTGCTCTATCTGACTCTGCTTGGTGGGCTAATCGGCCTCTACACAATAATATTACGATTATGCATAAAATCGTCCGTTAGCGAACAAGCTACTTGTTAGCGCTCCAGTGAGCGCTTCAATTACCAGGAGGCGATATACTAATGGCAAAACCGGATAATCGGGCAGATAATGTTGAGCATTTACAGCAAAGTATTCAGAATACACAGCAAAACCTGAATGAAGCTGAAGGATATTTAAACGAATTCTCCTCTGAAATCAGCAGCGAGGAACGTAACCAAATCGAAGAAAAAAATGAACGCCGTAAAGAAAGTATTAAAGGTTTTCGAGAGGAAGTTAAGGACGAAGCAGAACATTCTCAGGAGTAAGAAAAAAACGGCGATTCAACCCCAAAAATTCGAGTGGGGCTGAATCGCCGTTTTTCTTAATAAGGGCCATTCCATGAAACGTTGAGTTTTATGGCTGACTGACGAGCACGCAAGCGGTTTGTCCGGTCATGGTCATGACTGGCAAATGGAATAAAACAGGCGTATTCAATATCGAAGAGTTCGCTAATTATTACCATTTATCAACTTATATCAGTATCTTCATACACGTTCAATCTTATAGCTTCAATTTTAAAATATTCTTTAGCTATTCTTAATTGTCTTTCCCGTTCTTTAGTGGCAGCCTCAGCCACCGAGGAATCGTTGGATACATTCACCAGTTNNTAACCGCATAGTCACTGCTTACCATAGCGTGTCCTCTCATATGTCCAGTTGCTATGGCTTGTGCAAAAGAACGGGCAGCATACTTACTAGCCTCGGTTGTGGATTCTTTCGCCAATTCATTCACTATAAATCCAACTTTCCGTAAGTCAAAGGCTCTGATATCACCAGCTATACGCTTTTCTAGCGTTTCTATCCCTAAATCAATTCGCGGGTCATTTTTAAGATGTTGATCCAGATGATCGAGGTGTTCAACAGCAACGCTCAAAGCCCATTTGGCTAGGAACTTCTGCGGTAATTTCTCAAGGGTTTCTTCAAGTTGATTTCTTAATTCATTATTGTCTACAATCTTTATCTTAGGAATACTGTAAGTAAATTCGTTAGTTTCTTTTATTTGCTGTTCATGTTTATTCCATGCGAATTCCTCAATGTTCAAACGATCACTCCCCCATTACAACACGGCACCGTTTAATTGCTTTAGATCTTCTTTTATAAAAAGAGTGTACCATACTGAAAAAATGTAAATTAGCCAAATTCTACGCGAATAATCGCCTTTATTACTCNNCTGGATAAACATTTCTTCGATGATATTCATATTGAATATTTCTTCAATACCACTATAGCGTATTTGCTCAAACATTATATCTGAAATCGGGGTCTTAAGCCAATCACGAATCGGTACGGGAAATCCTAATTTCGGGCGATTCACAATAGCATCCGGAACAATTCCTTCCATAGCTTTACGCAAAGCGAGTTTTGTTGTATTTTTGCCAATCCGATTGGAGACAGGAATTTTACTAGCTGTTTCGAAAACCTCTTTATCTAGAAATGGGACTCTTAATTCCAATGAATGTGCCATAGACAGCTTATCTGCTTTTGACAAAATGTCGCCAGGCAACCAAAAATTCATATCAATAAACTGCATTCTTGTCGTAGGATCTAGGTGCACTGTCTTATCATAAAAAGGCTTAACGATATCCGTGGGATGTAAAAAGCTATTTTGAGCGTGAATCGATTCGTGGAGCAAGTTCTTCTTTCCGCTTTTGTTAAAGATATTAGCATTACCGAAAAAGCGTTCCTCTAAAGGTGTCAGCCCCCGCAGTAAATAATTTTTGCCATAAAAATGATATGGATAAATGGTTAATGATTTTCGTAACGAATCCTTTATGAAGTTAGGCATCCATGTGATGGGTCTTAATGCATCTGGCTCTCTATAGATTCTGTATCCTCCGAATAATTCGTCAGCACCTTCCCCTGATAGGACAACCGTAACATGATCTTTAGCAAGCTGATTTAGATGATAGAGTGCAATGGCGGAAGGATCCGCAACAGGCTCATCTAGATGCCATACCGTTTTCGGAATACTCTCAAAAAAGTCTTCTGTAGATAAGACGTGAAAATAATGATCCGTACCCAGTTTGGCTGCCGTTTGATTTGCAATGATGGTCTCATTGTTTACCCCTTCAAATCCAATCGAAAACGTCTTTGTTGATTCTTCTGCTTTCATCATTGCAGCTATAGCTGTAGAGTCAATTCCACTGGACAAAAAACACCCTCTATTCACATCACTCTGTAAATGAAGGCTTACAGACTCTTTCAATTTCCACTGAATTTCTTCCGCATAGTCTGCTAAAGATCGTTTTACCGGATGAAAATGAGGCTCCCAATATTTCTCGATCTTCATT
>DOJM01000490.1:1325-2677 GCA_003529225.1 Paenibacillus sp. | reverse complement strand
TCCGAAGCAAATAAAAGATGATTCTCATCTTTGTAATAATAAAAAGGCTTGATGCCAAAATGATCTCTAGCAGCAAAAAGCGTCTGTTCCTTAACATCCCAAATCGCAAAACTAAACATTCCACGTAAATGATGAACACAGTCCTTACCGTATTCCTCATATAAATGCACAATGACCTCTGTATCTGATTGTGTTTGAAAGTGATGGCCCTTCAGCATAAGCTGATCTCGTAGTGTTTTATAATTATAGATTTCACCATTAAAAACAATCCAAAGCGAACGATCTTCATTCGTCATCGGTTGGTTGCCATCACGTAAATCTATAACGGATAACCTACGAAAACCGAGCCCAATTCGAGAATCGAGCCATACGCCTTCATGATTAGGACCCCGGTGATTCATTTTCCCTGTCATTTGTTTTAAGGTTTCTTCTTGTGGAGATTGTCCATTATATTTTAATATTCCTGCTATTCCGCACATGCTATTGTAGTCCTTCCTATAGTAAAGATTAGGATATAGAGTGCCCACAATTGCGTTGATCAATCACCATTTTTTAGAATCCCGGTATTGAAATTTACTCTAATCCATGAAAAACGCCGAATGATTCACTATATGAATCGTTCGACGTGATTGGATAAGACTGTATAAAGTTACTGTTCACCAATAGACTGTTTAACTATCTTCGCCCCCTGTTTGCGTAAGGCATCATAATCGTACACTTCTTTAATTTCACTTAGCTGGCTTTCAATAGTAGTTAGATTCATTTTAAAATAGTTACTCAAAATCTCGTACGGTGTTATTCCTGGTTTCTTCCCTGGTACATCTTCTATCGCTTCTTTCCATGGTATGTTTACCTTATCCATCGTTAACTCCAAAGCGGCACCAGTTTCATAACGCATACTTCTTTCCAAAAAAGAAGGTGACTCCGCTTGTCCGTTAGCAATAAAATCATATGTCTGCATAAATGTCACATGGTAAGGCTCCTGCTTGGTGGCCAGCACCATTAAATTACCGCCGGTTAACTTGCTGTATCGATATTCTAAATACCTTGCTGAGCCTTCAATGGCCTCCGCCTTCGTCTCGCCAATTAATTGTGGCCATTTATAGTACCTGTAATTTCGTACAACTGTCCAANNCATCAAAGCGTAATTCTCTTCATTTACAGGATAGTTATCGATATGCTCAGCCCCATTCGCATCATACGTCCAGTCTTTTTGTTTGAAGATATGAAACCCTTCGTGCAATAAAAAAGAAGAAAAATTAAAATACAGCGCAGGATCGCTGAACATTTTGGGATAATACTTAAAATACATTGTTTCCGTACCTTTCAGATTTAGCGTTCCAAAATTAGCT
>DOJM01000490.1:936-1285 GCA_003529225.1 Paenibacillus sp. | reverse complement strand
GGTGAAAAACGACTGATCCGATATACCTTCGGTAAGCCCATCGACTCGGGCATTTTGATTTCTTCGGCAAAAACCCCTTCCTTCATAGGTACATTCACGGCAAACCCTTCGCTACGAATCAGTCCGCTATCCTTAGTCGTTCGCACCAGCAACAAGGGTTTGGTGTCAAATCGATAATCCTCATTCCAGAGATGATCACTGGATTGCTCAAAATGGTTATACAACTCGGATAACTCCGTCAACATCAGCCGGTCGGTTTCAGGCAAGGATTCAAACGTAGTACGGTAGGTCTTATTTAATAAAATGGATACCAAGCATATCCCAACTATCCCTGCCAATATCGATAACA
>DOJM01000490.1:0-839 GCA_003529225.1 Paenibacillus sp. | reverse complement strand
AATGATTCACTATATGAATCGTTCGACGTTTTCTCATTCACTCTTATTTTATCTCACTCATGAAGTTTCTGAAGTTCTCCACGATTTCTTTCGATCGAGTATGGTGTAAATAATGATCGCCTTCAAACATCATCATCTTCCCATGTAAGGAATCTTTGATCTGTTCTTCATGTAAAGCTGCCCAGCCCTCAACATCCGAATTATCCTTTACTAAGAAGAACATCACAGGAAGTTCTTTAGGGAACTTTAAGTTTTCTGCGGCTTTGAAGTTGCTTGAGAAATGATCTGCTTCGTTGATGATGTTTGGATTCATCATGTTTTTAAGCGAAATCATTCTATTTTGCTCTTTCGTTTTAGCATCAACATCGGGTGCAATGATTTGATCAGGAGAGAGTTTAACCAGCAATCTGTAAAAACCTGATTGTTTAAGTGATTTTAAGGCTGCTGTTGGAAGTTCATCGCCGGCTCCTNNGCTGTCGATCCCTACGAATGCACTAACTTCGTTTTTGTATTTGTTCACATAGTCAAGGGCATAAATTCCGGATATGGAGTGTCCCATCAGAATATAACGGTCTATATTTAATTGTTGTAAACTTTCATGTAATTCACTCACAATATTTTCAGTACTTCGTTCTTTTTCGGTGACATCACTTAATCCATAGCCAAATGGCTCAATCACAACCACTTTGTAAAATGGAGATAACTCGTCCACTAGCGGCTTAAAATCAATACCCGGCGCTGCTGTTCCATATCCTGGTAGTAATACTACTGTCTCTTTACCACTTCCTTGAATTGTGACGTTCATGTTTTTTCCATCTACAGGTACAAGCTGACCATAG
>DOJM01000227.1:5790-6342 GCA_003529225.1 Paenibacillus sp. | reverse complement strand
GAAGGAATCAATAGTAACGGCACACAAGATAATTCCCGATTATCCGATTCACAAAAAAAGATAAAAAGCAACTCATCCGCAGATGAGTTGCTTTCTAAAGATTCTTATGATTTTAGTTACTACTTTTGAATTGTGACCTCACCGCTTCACCTTATAAAACTCATGATACAACTTCATGAGCGCCCTCTTCTCAATCCGCGACACATAACTCCGCGAGATCCCCAGCTCCTTGGCAATTTCCCTCTGCGTTCTTTCTTCCCCACCTGTATCCAATCCAAACCGCCCAACCACGACTTCCTTCTCCCGATCATCTAAAATATCAAGGTTACGATATATCTTGCTCTTCTCGATCTTCAGATCGACTTCTTTAATGACATCATCAGCTTCGGAGCCAAGGATATCGATGAGTGTAATTTCATTACCTTCCTTGTCTGTCCCAATTGGATCGTGCAGAGATACGTCTTTACGTGTTTTCTTCAATGATCTTAGATGCATCAGAATTTCGTTTTCGATACAACGAGCAGCAAAAGTGGCCAGCTTTGTCCCTTTGTT
>DOJM01000227.1:3870-5768 GCA_003529225.1 Paenibacillus sp. | reverse complement strand
TGTCTTCTCCGGTGTTGTCGAACTTTTTTACTATATGGGCGACAAGTCTCAAATTGTGCTCGATAAGCAAATTCCGGGCTTTAGCATCCCCTTCAGCCATCATGCCTAAGTATTTGCTTTCCTCCTGCTCCGAGAGCGGCTGTGGAAATGCGTTGTTCCTTACGTAAGATACCAGCAACGTCAGTTCTTTGATTAGCAACGCGATCGTACTTAAGAATCCAGGCAACTTGGCGACACCTCCCGCACTTGTACAATGAAACCGATCTGTTAGCCTTACGGGTTCATGGTCATCTTATTGTATGTGGGTAGATGCCTAGAAGTGCATGTACGGGGGAAATTGTACAACCCCATTATTAGTCTCTCGCCTTTAGCTTCATTAATGATCTCATCNNATGTACTTTCACTTGCAGCAATATGCAAAGATTCTCTAATATCAGAAACATATTTCTCGCCCGTGATAGATGTCCTCCTTCGTTGGTCTTGTTCCCCTTTAGTAAATCTCAATTTCGCTTGCCTGAACACACAGTGAATACAGCTAATCTCACTCTTATTACAGTTCTGCTCAACGGAGCGACGCTAGGTGTACATGATAAAGGTCTGCGAAATCCTTCACAAAAAAAACAGTACAGTTGCCTTAGCAAACCGCTCCAACCTGCGTTTTTCCGGGATATCAACACTTTAATAGAGCGTTTACTAGACCAATTTTCAACTAGTTAGGAAGCTCTTTTCATGTTGACTTTTCAACATATAGTGATTAAAATAAACAACGCACACTAAATATAGTATGAATATGATTTTCCAGTATTTATAGCTTATCTATTCAATCTTTACAGTAATATATACAGGGGGAGAGACTCCATGCTAGTCGCATACGATTCAAAAACCGGAAACGTCAAACGCTTCATTGGTAAGCTTAAGCTGCCAGCTGTGCAGATAGAAGAGCATATGACCATTAACGAGCCCTATGTGCTTATTACATATACCACCGGCTTTGGACAGATTCCAGAAAAGGTGTCTACTTTCTTGAAGAACAATAATGCCAATCTGAAAGGCATCGCCGCCAGCGGCAATAAGAACTGGGGCGAGCTGTTCGCGCATAGCGCAGACTTGATTGCAGATCGGTATAATGTACCCGTTATCGGTAAATTTGAGCTATCGGGCACATTTGGTGATGTGGAACGAATTAAACAGGAGGTGAGCCGAGTTGCGGCATATTGAACTAAACAACATGTTAATGAAGAGAGACGAAAGTGGTTTCTTTCAATTGGATAAAGACCTTGAGGCAGTAGCCGAATTTATGCGGGATGTAGAACGGCGGAGCTTGGTTTTTGAGAATACAAAAGCCAAGATTGATTATATGATTGAACAGGATTTCTACGAAAATTTTTACGAACAGTACAGCTTGGCTGAAATTGAAGAAGTCTACCAAATTACCCATTCTTACAACTTCAGTTTTCCATCTTATATGGCAGCTTCGAAGTTCTATACGGATTACGCTGTAAAAAGCAATGACCGCAAGCAATACCTGGAGCATTATCCGGACCGTGTGGCGGCAGTTGCCCTTCATCTTGGACGCGGGAACGCCGCTACTGCGGGCATGCTTGCCCGTTCGATGATGGAGCAGCGTCTGCAGCCAGCGACTCCTACCTTCTTGAATGCCGGCAAGAGCCGGCGCGGTGAGCTTGTCTCCTGCTTCCTTATCGAAATGGACGACTCGCTTAATTCGATCAACTATGTGCTCAATACCTGCATGCAGCTATCGAAGATCGGTGGTGGCGTAGCTGTCAACCTGTCCAAGCTCCGTTCCCGCGGAGAGACAATCAAGGGTGTCGAGGATGCGGCTAAGGGCATTATACCTGTGCTCAAGCTGATGGAAGACGGCTTCTCCTATGCTGACC
>DOJM01000227.1:3098-3820 GCA_003529225.1 Paenibacillus sp. | reverse complement strand
CATGTATTTGCCCCTTACAGTGTGTACAAGGCTTACGGCACGCATCTTGATGACATGGATTTGGATGATATGTACGATAAGCTGCTAGCCGATCCACGTGTCAAAAAGAGAAGGGCCATGAGCGCACGGGATATGCTGACCAAAATCGCCATGATCCAGCTGGAATCTGGCTATCCATATATTATGAACAAGAGCAATGCCAACGCGGCCCATGCCCTTAAAAATGTCGGACAGATCAAAATGTCCAACCTCTGCACGGAAATCTTCCAGCTGCAGGAGACCTCAGAAATTGCTGACTACGGACAGGAAGATACCATCCGCCGTGATGTAAGCTGCAATCTGGCTTCCTTGAACATTGTCAACGTGATGGAGCATGGCAAAATCCGTGAATCAGTACATGAAGGCATGATTGCCCTGACTGCAGTCAGGGCNNNNCACGGCTATCTGACCAAGAACAAGATCGCTTATGAGAGCGAACAGGCTCGCGATTTTGCCCGGACCTTCTTCATGACCATGAACTACCATTCACTGGAGAAAAGCATGGAGATCGCTGCTGCAACCGGCCGGTCTTTCCATGGATTTGAGGCTTCTGATTATGCTACAGGAGCTTATTTCGAGCGTTACCTGACTACGGATTACCGCCCTGTAACGCCAAGGATACAAGAGCTGTTTGGAGATATTTTCATCCCTTCCCCTACGGACTGGGGACAACTTCGGGATGC
>DOJM01000227.1:0-3089 GCA_003529225.1 Paenibacillus sp. | reverse complement strand
TGTACCATGCTTACCGTTTGGCAATTGCGCCGACAGCCAGCATTTCCTATATTCAAAATGCTACTTCAAGCGTTATGCCTATTGTAGAGCAGATTGAGACACGGACTTATGCCAACTCAACGACTTACTATCCGATGCCGTACCTGCGTCCAGATAATGTATTTTTCTATAAATCAGCTTACCAAATGGACCAATTCAAGGTGATCGATTTGATCGCGGAAATTCAGCCCCATATCGACCAGGGCATCTCGACCGTTCTGCATGTGAACAGTGATGTCTCAACCAGAGAACTGGCCCGCTCCTATCTGTACGCGGCGCATAAAGGCCTGAAGTCGCTGTATTACACCCGGACCAAAAAGCTGTCCGTTGAGGAATGCCTCACCTGCTCGATCTAACTGGAAGGCTATAGCCGCAGAAAAGGAGATTGCCATATTATGACCGCTATCCAAGCCGTTAACTGGAACCGTCCTGACGACGATTTCTCATTGATGTTCTGGAATCAGAACATTATGCAATTCTGGACGGACGATGAAATACCATTATCCGATGATAAAATGTCCTGGCTCACGCTTAGTGAGCAAGAAAAGGACTCCTATATGAAGGTGCTCGGCGGACTCACGCTGCTGGATACGATTCAGGGCGGAGTAGGTATGCCGCAGATTATGGAGCATGTCGAAGGTCTTCAGCGCAAGGCTGTGCTTGGCTTTATGGGCATGATGGAACAGATTCACGCCAAATCGTACAGCAGCATTTTCACCACTTTGTCCTCCACGGAGGAGATTGACAGTGTATTCCGCTGGGTAGAAGAGAACCCTTATCTGCAGTTCAAGGCAGAGACCATATCACAATATTACAAAAAAATAGATTCACCCAAAGACCTGTATCTTGCCATGGCAGCCTCAGTGCTGCTCGAGAGTTACTTGTTCTACAGTGGCTTCTTCTACCCGCTTTATCTAGCTGGCCAAGGCAAAATGACCTGCAGCGGTGAGATCATCGACCTTATTCTGCGGGATGAGAGCATCCATGGCGTATATGTCGGTGTACTGGCGCAGGAGATCTTTGATGGGCTACCAGATGACGAGCAGCGTGAGCTACACCAGAAGCTGGTGGACCTCCTCAGACTGCTCCATGAGAATGAAGAACGTTATACCGAGCAGATCTATACTCCCATCGGACTGGTGGACGAGGTTAAAACTTTCCTTAGATACAATGCTAACAAAGCCATGATGAATCTGGGTCATGATCCGCTATTCGACGAGGAAGAGATCAACCCGATTGTTCAGAATGGCATTAGTACCCACACCAAGCAGCATGACTTCTTCTCGAAAAAAGGTAACGGATACGTCCGGGCTCTTAACGTGGAGCCGCTGAAGGATGAAGACTTTCAATTTTAAATATAGATAAAGCAAAAAAGTGCGGAGAACATTCTCCGCACTTTNNCTAACTGTCATGATTAGATTATTGCAATTTTTTCAGTACTGTTCTAGCTTCTTCATAGGTATCGTAAGCATCTGCAAAATCTCTGCCAAAAATACGTTTCAATTGCATCTTCCAAATTGGATTTTTAGTTACATAAGCCCATCCTGCTTGACCAGCTTCACTCGCCATCGCACCTGTAGGGGCTAGCATAGCTGCAACCTCAGGAGAAAGTACACTTTTAGATTCAGTTACATCAGTTGTTCCTGTAAATTTAGGTTTAACAAGCTTCATGATATTTTCGAAATCTTTCAGGTATCCTGGAACATCTTCAGCTGAAAAATCAATAGATACTACATCGATATGGTTCTCATTTTGGTTGTACTTAATGGTGTATGACATAATTATTTTTCCTCCAAGTTTTAAAAGAAATTTTTATGATTTTTTTTGAACACAACTTCATGCTTCGCTTAATTACAACACCCTTTCTAATATATCTAACCTAATACATATTACCTATATTATTATCGACAAATTTCTTTTTTTGTTTATATTAAAATACAAATTTCTACATATTCCAACATATTAATCGATCTTTAGACACAAAAAACCCCTGTGTGCGCCTTCCGATTCATGTCCATTCATCCATAAAGGATTTTCGAATCGAAAAATGCACCAAAGACTTTCGCACTAAATATATTATTTAATAATATGAGTGAATTATTTNNTTACATGGGCAGTACCCGTAATAAATGATGCCTCATCACTTAGAAGGAAACATGCAAAAGCAGCTACTTCCTCAGGCGTGCCATATCTACCCAAAGCCGTTCCAGAAGCGATCAGAGATTGAAGCATCTCTACATCATCAGACAACAACTTTTCATATCTGTTCATGGTTGGTGTAGGGATAGGGCCAGGGCAAATAGCATTTACTCTGATGTTACGGTGACCCACTTCTTTGGCAACCGATTTAGTCATGCCCACAATTGCGTGTTTACTTGCTGAATAGGCTGCATCATTTGCCATCCCAATAAAAATACCATGCAATGAGGAACAGTTTAGTACAGACGATCCAGATTTCATATGAGGTAATGCATAATGCAACATGTAGAATTGGCCATTAAGATTTGTCTGAATCACTTTTTGAAACAATATCGGATCATATTCTGTAACATCCGCATTATCTCCTGTAATTGCTGAGTTATTATAAAGGCAATCAATTTTTCCATAGGCTGCTAATGTTTGATCTACGATATTTTTGCAGTCTGCTTCAACTGAAACATCTGACCGCACAAACATAGCTTCTCCACCTAAAGCTTTGATTTCTTCGACTGTGTTAGCGCCAGCATCTGATCGATTGGCAACTACTACAGTACCACCCTCTCTTGCTACTCTCAATGCTGTAGCTTTTCCGATTCCGGTACCAGCACCCGTAATAATAACTACTTTGTTTTCAAATCTGTTGCTACTCATTATGCGCACCACTTTCATATGTCTTTTTCAGGAAGAGGATTTGAACCTCATAGACCCTAATGTCACCTGATACAATGTCGATTGGAACATTTTTGCAGAAAAATCGACAAAATTATCCTCTATATGACAACTTTATTGTATTTAATTGTATATAGCAATGAATATTTTAATCTACTTTTACAACAATTGAGAATTTGGTT
>DOJM01000228.1:3402-3608 GCA_003529225.1 Paenibacillus sp. | reverse complement strand
ACTGAAACATGTTATAATAAACGAGAGCATTCATACTTAGTATTTCAAAATACTTAATACCTGTAATCGCTTATTGGAGGAGTAGAGTGGCAAAAGCAAAAGTAGCCAAGCGGCCCACAAGAGATGAATTTGTACTTGAGGAGCTAGGCAATCAGTTAGTTGAAGCCAAGCAAGAAGGTTCTGAGATTTTATTGACCGTATGGGGA
>DOJM01000228.1:0-3364 GCA_003529225.1 Paenibacillus sp. | reverse complement strand
GAAAAAGTTCCGTTTATGGATATTATGCAAGTTAATTATCCCAGAGATTAATGGGAACGCAGCAATAAGAGGTCCTGTGAGCCATGTTGGCTTTGGGGCCTCTTTGACCATAAAGTATCGAATAGATTAAAGAGAGGTAGATCAGATATGGCAGTAACCAAAACCAATGCGATTGCCTTGCTAGATGCGAAGAAAATTGGATATGAAGTGTTTGTTTATGACAACGAGGATGGACTAATCCATGGAACGGCAGTTGCGGAGAAGATAGGAAAGGCGGCAGAGACGGTTTTTAAAACTTTGGTCGCTCATAGCGGAGGAAATCTTTATGTATTTGTTATACCGGTTGCCGAAGAGCTCGATCTAAAAAAGGCGGCCAAGNNATGTTCACCAGTCGGTATGAAAAAGCTATACCCAACGTTCATTGATAGCAGCGCAGAAAGTCAGGAAACGATAGCCATTAGCGCCGGGAAAATTGGTCAACAAATGGATGTATCACCGCAGATTCTTGCAGGGGTAATAAATGCGAAATTCACAGATCTAATTAAATAGATGAGCAACAAGAAGACCTAAATACTCCTTCAAGGCTGTGCCTGTAGTGGAGATTGCTCCTGGCGAAGGAGTGAACTTTGAGGGTTGCAGCAAAAATTCAGCGCTGGCGATATAATCTGTAGGATAAGCTTGCGCCGTTAGCCCTGCATTCTTGAAGTGTTGCATTGCACGGGGCATATGGAAGCCAGAAGTGACTAGAACAGGACGTTTAAGTCCTTTCTCTTGTAGAATTGCGGCGGTATTTACAGCATTCTGCTCCGTGTTAAGGGATTGATTGTCGGTCAGGATATCCGCTTCGGAGATGCCTAGTCCGAGCAGTTGCCTTTTGGCGATATCCGCTTCATTACCGCTGTCAGAGAAGACTTGTCCACCAGAGAATAGGATAGGTAGACCGCTCAATTTATGAAGCCGCACAGCGGTAATAAGTCGATTCGCAGCTGATCCATATAAGTTGCCCTCCCCATCAATATCTGGTGTGCCAGAGCTGGCGCCTCCGCCAAGAACGACAATGACATCTCCTTGCAATGTATCCGGTTGTGGATATTTTCGCTCTAANNCATAAGCAGTGTAACGCCAAGCAGTACTAGCGCTGGACGACGATTCTTTTTCCATAGCCAAATGACTAGACCTAGCAGAAGTAGGATGAAAAGGCCTGGAGGAAGTACAAAGCTGTATACAAATTTGATGATGTAAATCAACAGTATCAACCGCCTTCATAAATTATGAGTTCAGGTTGTATTGTAACATGAGATGAGGTGTTCTAAGTTGCACTAAAGGCCGAAACGGTCTTTTTTTATTTGCTGAGAAAACTGATATAGAACTAGATTGGGAACGGGATTATGCTAAGGGGAGTATGATTGAATAAATTTCTCCTAAATTCCCCAACCTTTTTCGTTTTCGCTGCAGTATATATTTGAGTGCCACCTGATAGAAGGAGCTTTTAGAACATGAATAAACAACATGCTGACCGAGTCATCAAGGATTACATCAAGTCGCTATATGGTTTTGCTTTGAACAAAACGGGAACGATCGCCGAAGCAGAGGAGCTAGCGGGAAGAATTACGCTGGAAGTATACCAAGCGCTTCTCAAAAAGTCAGAGTTCTTGGATCTGAACAGTTACGTCTTTAAGATTGCGCATTATGTATGGGCGAAATTCGTTAGCGAGAAAGTGAAAGCTTCCAACCAAATGCGGATTGATGACCAAGAGGTGATGTCCGGAGACGAGGGCTTCGACGAGATCATTCGTCAAGAAACGGCTGGTGCTTTGCGGCGGGAAATAGCTTTTTTATCTCACCAGCAACGGGAAATCGTTATTAAGTACTATTACGGTGGAATGAAAATTATCGACATCGCGGCTGAGATGGGTCTTTCTAGCGGCACAATCAAATGGCATTTATTCGAAGCGAAAAAGGAGCTGAAACACAAAATGAACACAATTCGATCAATGGGGAATCTCGGGATCAACCCGATTCGCATGACAGGTTTAGGACATAATGGATCCCCAGGAAACAAAGGCGACACCTCCGACTTTTTAGCGACGGCGATCAGACAAAACATCGCTTTCTCAACGTATCACAAGCCGCTCACGATTAATGAAATTGCTGAAGAGCTGGGCATTTCACCTGTATTTATAGAGGATGAAATCGAACTACTGGAAGAATACGGATTCATGGATAAACTACCGGGTAGAAAGTATCGTACCAATATGTACATAGAAGATCCGTCCCCAATGAAAAGCGAGGTACTGTACCCATTGTTCAAAGAATATGCGGAGATTGCAGTCGAGCATTATTTCAAGACGTTTTTCTCGATGGGTGAAGTGTTCCAAGAGACGGGTGTCTACATTCCTGGCGGCGATGTCAATCTATTGTTGTGGAGTCTCATTCCGTATGCTGGTAATCAATTGAGCTTCGAAGAACTCAATAGGGTGAGCCATGAAGAGGTTTCCGTAAGCCGCAAAGATGGCGGCCATTACGCCGCTCATGCAACGATGCACAGAGAGTTTGACGTCAGTTTTGATCCTAAACAATATTATTATAGTGGCGATATGAATCGGGATTCCGATGAGTTTGCACTAAAGGCATGGCAGGTCGATACGTGGTGGTGTGGCAGGAAGGACAGTTGGCGAGACAATCTGAGTTCGGATTTCATCAGTCTGATGCATGTGATCAATGGAGATTTACCGCAAAATGATGTAAACATTGATGCCTATCGCCGTCTTTTCGATAAACAATATTTGCTGAGAACGGAATCTGACCTTGAAGTTAACATTGTTTATTGCAAGGATAAGCAAACAGGAGAACGTCTGCATACGGTGATTCCGCAACCGTCCGAACGAATCAAAGAAGCCGCCACGAAATTGGATCAAGCTGTTTATCAAGTGAACCTCGATGGACAACCAGATCATGCACATAAATATGTGCGTTACTGGTCACAGAACTGCATGGCGTCGGGAACCATACTTGCCTTCGTACTCAAACATTTAGTCGACATCGGTATGTTAAAAGTACCTGATCCGCATCGTAAAAATGGCATTTCCACAATCATGTTTATGAATCAAAGCTAGCAACTTAATTGAACTAACGGGCGGGATCGCTGAATAAGGTTAATTGAAATTTGAGTATAGGAGGTTAAAAAGTGAAAAGACCTTTAGGAGTAACTTTAATCAGTTGTTTTTACATTTTTGGTGCAGTTGTATTGACTCTCACAGCAATATTCTTTAATGCAGATGCAGATGAATTCGGCATAGCCGATAGGTTTGGTTTACCAAACTTTCCAGAACAATTATTTAGGATTTTATTGGCTATTGCTTCC
>DOJM01000555.1:3896-6354 GCA_003529225.1 Paenibacillus sp. | reverse complement strand
TTATCTGGCACGTGCCAACCTTAACCCACTTGTAATTGAAGGGATGCAGCCAGGTGGACAACTGACAACGACAACGGAAGTTGAGAACTTTCCAGGTTTTCCTGAAGGGATTCTCGGCCCGGATTTAATGGACAACATGCGGAAGCAGGCTGAACGTTTTGGTGCTGAATTCAAGAATGGTTGGGTGGACTCAGTGGATTTTTCACAGCGTCCATTTAAAGTGACAGTAGATGGTTTAGGTGTATTAGAGGCAGAGTCTGTAATTATCTCTACGNNGGGAGCAGGAGAATGTGGGCCGTGGGGTCAGCACTTGTGCTACTTGTGATGGCTTCTTTTTCCGGAATAAGAAGATTATCGTAATCGGTGGAGGAGACTCCGCGATGGAGGAAGCCAGCTTCTTAACAAGATTTGCTTCCAGCGTAACCGTGGTTCATCGTCGCGATGAGCTCAGAGCTTCGAAGATCATGCAGGATNNGCACGCGATAACAGTAAGGTTGCGTGGGCACTTAATCGTACACCGCTTGAAGTAACAACCGGCGAGTCTGGAGTTAAGGGGCTGACGGTCCATAACAATGAGACAGGGCATGAAGAACTCATCGAAGCGGACGGAGTGTTTGTCGCTATCGGTCATACGCCGAATACCGGATTCTTGGGCGGTCAGATAACGACGGATACCAATGGTTATATTGTGGTAAATCCAGGTACTACTGAAACGAACATTCCGGGTGTATTCGCTTGTGGCGACGTACAGGATACCCGTTACCGTCAAGCGATCTCCGCAGCAGGCACCGGCTGCATGGCAGCAATGGATGCTGAGAAATATCTTGAGGGCACGATGGTACATGACTGGAGCGAAAACTTGGGTAGTTAATTTATCGAGAATTCGTAGTCTAATGACTTATAAGCAGGCAATCCTTTTCCTAAAGGTTTCCTGCTTATTTGTTAATCAATGCCGATCTTATCAGCACTTGAGAGACTTTACACATATATATCCCGTAAAACATTTCATGAAATCATGGGGAGAGATGAACATAGATACTATGGATTGGATGAAACAAAGTAAAAGTTTTAATAAGGCTGCGGATTATTACGATGTATTTAGACCCAGTTATCCATCCGAGGTAATTGGTTGTATTGAAGCTAATACCTCTCTTCACGTAGCTTCCAAAATACTAGAAATCGGAGCGGGCAGCGGAAAAGCTACGGAATTATTTTTGAATCGTGGATATGAACTCTTATGTATAGAACCAGGGGCACAGTTAGCGGAAATTGGCGTACAGAAGCATAGAGATAAAAAGTTACAATATGTAGTCACTCGATTTGAAGATTGGGAGGAGCCCCGAAAAGGCAATGATTTGGTGTTCTCTGCTCAAGCCTATCACTGGGTTCCACAACCTGAGGGATATAAGAGATGTGCCGAAGTGCTTAAGCCGAACGGGCATTTAGCTCTTTTTTGGAATTTCTATTTATGCGGAGATAGTAAGTTGGATAAAGAGGTTGCTGAGCTTTGCAATCAATATCATGCTTTTACTATTTCCAGCAAAGAAGAGATAGATAGAAGAATAAATAGTACTTCAGCTGAGATATCAAATAGCGGATATTTTGAGGCACCGTCCATTTATAAATTTCCATGGTCTCATAAAGAGGATGTCGATAGTTTCATTGGTTTCTTAAATACTACGAGCTCTTTTCTGGTTCTTTCGAAATCAGAGCAAAATAAATTTATTGCTGAGCTAAGGCTGCTTTTTTCTAACAATGGTGGGGTTGTGTGCAGATATTATATATGCTGCTTGTTTATTTCATCTCGGAAGTTAGAATAACTGTAACAATGTCCTTAGAAAAAACTTGCGAATTTTAAAAATACGTTTACAANNAAACCATATTGTATTCATTAATTTTGAGTTTAAAATAATTATAAAGAAATCATCTGATTAACTAAATGTTCACGTTAAACCTTGTGTAACTCCCATTCGAATTTAAAGGAGAGCAGCAAAACTCATGAGCAAAAAATTTATGGATGAGAACTTCCTATTGTCGAGCGAGACCGCCATTAAGCTGTTTCATAATCATGCGAAAGATATGCCTATTATCGACTATCATTGCCACCTTAACCCAAAAGAGATTTATGAGAACAAGACGTTCAACAATATTACCGAAGCTTGGTTGTATGGCGACCATTACAAATGGAGAGTGATGCGGGCAAATGGTGTGGAAGAAAAATACATTACCGGTGACGCCAGTGATTATGATAAGTTTTTGGCATGGTCTAGAACCGTTCCAAAGATTATCGGGAATCCGCTCTATCATTGGACACATCTGGAGTTGCAGCGTTTCTTTGGAGTATATGATTTGCTAAATGAGGCTAATGCGCCGAAGATTTGGGATGAAGTGAACAGACAATTGCAAGGTGAAGGGTACGGAGCAAGAGACTTGATCATTAAATCAAAAGTAACTGTTG
>DOJM01000555.1:0-3850 GCA_003529225.1 Paenibacillus sp. | reverse complement strand
ATGCCAGCGTAGTTCCGGGGTTTCGTCCACATAAAGCCCTTGAAATCAATCGTCCAACCTTCAAACCTTGGGTAGATCAACTTAGTGAAGTCTCGGGTATGGCTGTTGAAAATTACGGACAGTTCCTTAAAGCGCTGGAGAGCAGAGTGAGATTCTTCCATGCCAGAGCGGGCCGTGTATCCGATCATGCTTTGGATGCAGTAATGTTTGAGCCTGCTACCTTGGAGGAAGCTAAGGCTATATTCAACAAAGCGCTTCGTGAAGGCGCTGTAAGCGAGAGTGAAGAGAAGAAATATAAAGGGTTCACCCTTGTGTTCCTCGGCAAATTGTATAGCAAGCTNNCATGCACTACGCAATAATAACAGCGTAATGTTCGGACGACTCGGCCCTGACACCGGCTATGATGCCATTAATGATGGCGTGATTGCTAAGCCGCTGGCAGGTCTGTTAGATGCGCTGGATCGTGAGAATGCGCTTCCTAAGACCATTTTGTACTCCCTGAATCCAAATGATAATCATGTCATTGCTGGTCTAATGGGCTGCTTCCAAGGAGGCGGCATTCCAGGGAAGATTCAATTCGGGACGGCATGGTGGTTCAACGATAACAAGGACGGCATGCTGGAACAGATGAAGACGCTCGCTAACCTCGGTGTACTTAGCCAGTTTGTCGGGATTCTAACTGATTCCAGAAGCTTTTTATCTTATACCAGACATTAGTACTTTAGAAGAATTCTATGTGATCTTATAGGCTCTTGGGTAGAGGTTGGAGAAGCCCCGGATGATATGGAACTGCTGGGCGATATGATTGAGAATATCTGTTACAATAACGCTGATCATTATTTCAATTTCTCGAAACAGGCATTGGTGACTAGGTAATCGTTATGATATCCTTACATGGAAGAGCCAAGCCCGTTTAATAAGGAAGGTTGACCCATGGCACCTACAATTAAGGATATCGCCAAACTGGCGAATGTTTCACATACAACTGTATCGAGAGCACTTAACAACAGTCCCCTAATTAAAGAAGTCACACGTAAAAAAATTGCCGAGATCGCTGCGCAAGTGGGTTACGTCCCCAATTACAATGCCAAAAGCCTTGTGATGCAGCGATCATATACCATTGGCTTATTCTTCACGAGTATTGCCAACGGCACAACTTCTGGTTTCTTCTCAGATACGATTCGTGGTGTAAATAGTGTCATAGATGTAGAGTATAATCTGTTCATCCGTGGGATCGATGATTATACGGAGTATTCTTCTATTCATCGCAAGCGTTTTGATGGAATTATTCTAATGAGTCAAAGCGAAGCAGATAATAAATTCATTTACCATGTAGTACAGCAAGGCATTCCAATCGTTGTGCTGAACCGACAAATTGATGACCGTTCCATTATCAACATCATCTCGAATGACCGGGAGGGCGCTTATAATGCAGGCAAACACCTAATTGAGGCTGGGCATCAGGACATTGCGATCATTGAAGGTGTTGAGGGTTTTAAATCTACGCAGGAACGCAGAGACGGTTTTATAAAAGCATTGATTGACCATAATATCCCTGTGCGTAACGACTATATGAGAAGTGGTAATTACGATATGCAAAGCGGATATGAGGCGATGGGCAAGCTACTGGATTTGGAGAAACCACCGACGGCAGTATTTTGTTCCAATGACGATATGGCGATCGGGGCTATGAAATCTGTGTTCGAGCGCGGGCTGCAGGTGCCGAACGATGTTTCTATTGTTGGCTTTGATGATAGTGGATTTTCGCTATTTGCGAATCCTTCGCTTACCACGGTTAAACGTCCTATTGAGAAGATTAGTGAGCAAGGTGCACGCCGGCTGTTAAGTTTAATCAAGGAACCTATAGAGAATGACGTGCTAATCTCGATCGACACGGAGTTTATTGCGAGAGAATCGGTTAGGAAACTGTCAAAATAGCAAGTGGACGTATATAGTGACCAATCCTTTACAAAGGTAAAGGATTTTGATTTAAAATGATCACGTGTGCATAAATTAATAATATAATATGAATATATAAGGTTTATTTAATTAGCTTATCGTGTTCATTTATGGGATAGAGGAATATACTTTTGAGCAGAAACTGACGCCGAATCCTTTTGCTGCTGAGAATTTGACTTTTAAGGGGTATCGCCGCTTTGACGGACCTGTAGGCATTCGTAATGAGCTGTGGGTCGTGCCTACGGTTGGTTGTGTGTATGGAGTGGCGGAGCAGATCATCAATATTTTTAATATTTTTAAGGCAGAGGTTGGCGATATCGCTCCGTTCGATAACGTGCTCGTACTGAAGCATAACTATGGTTGTTCCCAGCTGGGTGATGATCATGACAATACTCGTACAATCCTTGCTAACGCGGTTAAGCATCCAAATGCGGGCGCCGTACTTGTGCTCGGACTAGGTTGTGAGAATAACAATTTGCATATTTTTAAAGACATTCTGGGTAGTTACGATGAGGATCGAGTGCGTTTTCTTGTCTCCCAAGAGGTTGGAAACGAGATTGAAGAAGGCGTAAAGCTGCTGAAGGAACTCTACAATAACGTACAGAGCGATCATCGGGAAGAAGTCTCACTCTCTGAGCTGAAGATTGGTCTGAAGTATGGAGGCTCGGATGGTCTGTCCGGGATTACTGCGAATCCGCTTCTTGGACGTCTCTCTGATTATATGGCTGCCCAAGGCGGCACAACTGTACTCACTGAGGTACCTGAAATGTTTGGCGCCGAAAAGATTCTGATGAAACGTGCTGCAGACGAAGCTATTTTCCACAAAATTGTTGATCTCATCAACGNNATGAAAATCCTTCCCCAGGCAATAAAGCCGGAGGGATTACTACGCTTGAGGATAAATCTTTGGGTTGTACTCAAAAATCCGGTAATTCTACGGTAATGGATGTACTCAAGTACGGAGAGCTTATCACTAACAAAGGCTTAAATCTTCTTAACGCGCCGGGCAATGTCCTAGTGGCTTCGTCGGCTCTGGCTGCTGCTGGCTGCCAATTAGTGATCTTTACGACCGGGCGAGGAACGCCATTCGTACATTTGCGCCTTCGATGAAGGTATCGACGAATACGCCTTTGTATGAAGGAAAGCGTCATTGGATTGATTTTAATGCGGGTGTGTTGGTCGAAGATGGTTCTTCAGATGAGGTCCTGCTCGACTTCATTAACTACATTATCAGCGTGGCTAGCGGGGAATGGGTAAATAATGAGAAGAATAATTTCCGCGAGATTTCCATATTCAAAACAGGTGTAACGCTATAATAAATGATTAATTACGAATCAGGCTGTCCCTTATGCTTTTTAAGCGTAGGGGGCAGTTTTTTATTTCACACTAATACGTAATCCTTTGTTAAAAAGAACAACAATCGCTTTCTTCTAACTTAGTGATTGCAATCACTATCGCCTCATATGGCCTGTGCTAATCTGTTATTGAGAATAGTTCTCACAAAAAAGGAGAAGAGTTACATGGAAAAAGTGCTGCGAATGGATGAGTCCNNTATCACGGCATCCGGAGGTCATCGAGATTATGGTAGAGCTGGGCTTTAAGGACATTGCTAAGCCAGGCATGCTGCAGACCGCTGGCCGTTTCATGACCTTATCCAAAGGAATCAAGTTAAAGAAAATGGATTTCGACACCGTGAAGTTAGCATTTGAACGACATGGCTTCGAGATTATGAAATAAAGGCATCTATCATCAAAATTTCATTAAGGAGAGATCAATAATGAGTGAACTGATAAATAACCGCGAGGTTGATGTACCGGAGCAAACTCGTCGCCAAGCCATGCTCAAGGAAATTATTAAAGAACTGCATGCAGGGAAAAGCGTTGAAGAGGTT
>DOJM01000556.1:4797-5167 GCA_003529225.1 Paenibacillus sp. | reverse complement strand
TTGTTCTTGTACGCTTTTCACCAAACCTTTGACAAGGTATTGTCCTACTGCAGAGCCATCTTCAGGACGGTGTGTGCGTTTTTCGTTCATTCCGCCTGTAATCGTGATATTATTCAATCTAATCCCGATAGAATCCAGCCAATCAATCGCACTTGCGGAATGGTCTACGAAGAAACGAAGCATCTCTATATCGTTCGTATCATGGCCACCTTTTAAGGTCTCTTCATAAAACAGATCATTGCTGTCTTCAATGCCTTGCTCTTTTTGGAATTTCGTTTCAGAAGCATTCATTCCCGAAGATGATTTTGTTGTATTCCCGCCGGCAACCGGCATTTTTTCAAAAATAACCGGGTTCATCCCTTTTGCTCTC
>DOJM01000556.1:0-4667 GCA_003529225.1 Paenibacillus sp. | reverse complement strand
GTGTTCTTGCTGGTGTTCTTGTTTCCGTTGCTGCTGTTGCTGTTGCCACATCCTGTGATAACAAGCATGACTGAGAGAACGAGAATAAGAGCAGTGGTTACTTTTTTATTCATGTTATAGCTTTGCCCCCTTGTGAATATTTTTACAATCAGCTTAACGGCAAAGGCCCTGCCCTTGAAAGTTTATGTAACTAAAAAAAACGTTTTGTAACTAAAGTAATCACTGCAATGTGTATGAAAGACCACAGGTTAGGGGCATAGCTCAAAAAAGAAGAGCCTTTAGGCTCTCCTCCGAACAACGTCTGGCGCTTATATTTAACAGGAAGAAAAAGGTTCTATACGTCTTCATATTGAAGAAGGTTGGACATATCGTAGAATTACAAGATCGCTTTCATACGATTGTTTCTTGGATTATGCTCTACTTCCGCAAGACCCAATTCTTCGAGCAACGGTGGGATATACATTCCGAATCGCCCCCGAAGTCCCTTCTTTAATCCATACCAACCACCAACAGGGTTTTCAGGTGAACGACCCCATGCTTCAACTGTACCTTCTTTTGCTGGTTTTTGCTCATCAGCACTTCCTAACTCCATCCAATCACCATTTTGTTTAAGCATGGCGTGCAGATCTTCAATACAGCGATAGTCATAATGCAAAACCGTTTTCCCTACAGTGCAAACTATAATTTCTTTACCGTCTTTTTCGACCTTGTACATTTCATACTCGGATGTTTGCGGTGGTGTCTTTAATTTCCAAGGATTTTCCTTGGTTCCTGTAGCTGTCGACATATCTTCAACTCCCAAAGTACATCACAAATTTAGTAAGTTCTAATCATATTATTAATCATTCCAAACTATCCAATTCCCCCACATCTCCGCTAGAGGCCTTCACAGCATAATTACAATCTAACTTCCCGCACAGTACATACTTCTTCTGCCCAGGATCATACACATAGACGGGTGTTAATTCGAACCATCCCTTGAGCTTGTCATAAGCTTCGTCATGGCTCACAGCAATTTCCCCTTCGCTCTTGAACTCATCAAACGTATCGAGCATTGGCTTGTTATCCATATAATTTATAATCTTATAATTCTGCACATCGATGAACAGGAGGATCTTACGTTGGAATATACGATTACTTGGTGCCTTCATCCTCAGCGTTGCCTGAATATGTCCTCTTTCCCGTTGTAAAGTCTTCAATATCCATTGTCCGGATTCATCTGGATAGAGCTGACTTAAACCAGCTTCGACTGCAGCTATACATTCAGCTTGTTCTGCGTCTGTGATAGGAAATGAGTCCGGATGCGGCTCACTAGCTATTGCCTGCTCAATGGGAACTACCTCAAGTAGACTTATCTCCTTCCTTTCGAACGGCTCCAGTTCCGTATTCNNCAATATTCAGTCGTTCTCTCGTACCTAATATAAACTCAAATGGGATCGTGGTTGTTCCGTCATTTGTAATGTAGATTTCTTCTATCCCATAGATCGTCAGGAGTTGCTTCGTCTCGTACACCGGATATTCTATAAGCTGTAGTTGTTTCCTCGCCTGTGGCTCTATCGTTTGAAGTGTGAGAGTATAGTTCTCTTTGTGCACAAGGGAGCTGGAAGGAAACTGGCCATATACACTGTAAAAAACAAGCCTACCTTCCGCATCGAAGCGAAGCTCGATCCGTCCACCAGGAGTGACTGGTATGCTACCTATTTTTTCAATAAAATGATATTCTCCAATCTGTTCCTTCTCTAAGTGGAATTGTTTACCGTATACCACCCTTGCCTCAGCTTCAATCCACCGGATGACTCCGTTAAAATCCACATTTTGGAACGGTGTCCCATTCGCATAAGTTTTCCCGCCAACAAAAATCACACTTTTATAGTTGCGGGATTGTAGGTCAATCGTGATGACGGCAGTTCCTTCCGGATTGTAATCGCCCTTCCATTCCTTCATATGAGCAGGAAACCATTCCATACTAAGAAAATAGTTGGTCTCTCCCAGTATCGTAACGTCGCGATAAATTTCATGAGAGTGTAAGTAGTAGTTGTCCAATCCATATTTTTGCTGTGTAGTATCAAGCAGTTCTTTGATTCGAATATCCATAATAGTGCACCCCATAAAATTAATGCCTACATCATACCATTACTTAGCGTTGATTATGAAGCGCAGCAGCGAATATTGGAGGGGATTGTTACTTATTAAATAGTAAAATCTTCTGAATATTCTACAAGCTCATGCAATGAGTTTTGCTGATGTTCAGAAAATGATCAGTAGCTTGGGTTTTAATAATGCAGAGTGTATTAATATTTTGCACAATATTCTATACGTGAATAATGACCAAATATTTTAATGGAGGTAAATCATTATGAATGACATCATCGATGGAAATGCGGCATTAATACAATTTTTCCCACTTCCAGCGCATCTTTATAGTAAGGATATTGCTTGTATTGTAACTGTTGCTTATGCAGAAGAGCAGGGACCAAATTTAACGGGCCTCATAAATGCTCTATACTCCAAGGGATATACAAACCTTGATCATCTACTAAATTCCACATGGAATAAACTATACCAAGTTCCGAGGTTGGGGCACAAAAGACTGATGCTTCTACTTCGTTTACTAGAACGAATTTCTGCAGATCCCAAGACCATTGAAAATCATACCATTGTCCCTCGTATTACAATGCAGAGTAAAAAGGAAATAAAAGAATTAACTTTAAAGAGGATTATAAAGAAGTATAACGAAACCTCTGTGGAGGTATTAAGTGAAGTTACTGAAAAAGAAGCTCGTTTAAAGAAAATTAAAGATAGACTCCGTGAAATGGGGATGATCATATATAAAACCCCCGCCAGTATAATGTAGTGTACTCTTTGAATTCGGAGGGCTAAATGAGAGAGGGAGCAATAGAGGTACATTCTTTTACATACCTTCTATTGCTCCTAATTACATATTTTTTCAATGTTTTCTTAAAAGATTGTAGCTGTTCAAGGCTTGTAATGACTTTCAATTCATTCAGTAATCGCGCGATGCATCGAACCAGCGTTGAGCCATCTCCTCTGTTAAAGGTTGGTCAATCAGATGATCAGACTGGCTGAGTTGCCATACCGCTTCGGAAAGGTCTTCTCGTTCGGTGGTTTCGATGCCTTTGAGGTTGTTAAAGCGCGCGGTGAAAGCAGAAATGGCTGCCTCGGCTTCGGCAAAGGTACGGGCCTCGGACAAAGTTACCTGCGCAACGTTATAAGCTTCATTAGCCAGCTTGGCCAGACGTTTAGGCCAGGACGAGAACGGGCGGCCGAACTCAGTCGTCCACCACTCAGGCTTTCGTAATTGGCTCACTGNNGACGCTTACCAGCGAACTCTTCCACATTGTAGGCGATAAATCTGTCAAGCAACGGCCAGGCATTCAAGGTAGGAAGCTCCCCCAGATCAGGCATGAAACGAAGCTCCAGATTCGTTAATCCGGCATGATGCACCAATAAGTCCAGGTCGCAGAAGTTTCCCCACAAACTCAATGAGTTAAGGTTTGGGTACCGGTTTAGACACTCCAGCGAGATAGGCTGTCCCAGCGGTGTGTTCTGTAGCGTCAAGCTCGTTACCTGGTGCAGCTCACCCAGGTCGGGCAGCAAGAATGGAGTATCAGTCTTGCGTCGGCCGGTACGCGGCGCTAGTGTCAGGGAAGATGGCATTTCGCCTGTGGCCGAGAAGCGTGATAGATCGCCGGACACACTCAGACGGAAAGACCGCTTCGGAAGCTTTAGGCTAAGGGACCTCCCGGATGGGTCCAACTCGATATGCAAGCCATGCAAGTTGGACTGACTGGTGTCCACCACCGTGTCTGCAGACAGGATCGGTGTCCACGTCATCTCTTCAATGGGACGCTTCTTTGCCCAGTCAAAGAAGCCTGAGTCACTGCCTGTATAATGTAGAAATCGTGGCCAGGGAGAGCCAGCCGGCGTGGCAAAGGCATCGAATACGGTCCAATCGATATGCGCATCAGACGCGACATGAAGGTCTGCCTTCTTCCCCAATTGCGACGGACCAATAGATAGACTACCCACACCANNCTTAATGACAAGAGTATGACTGCATGGACCTGTCAAGTCGATAGGATAACTACCAACTTCTCTAACAGAACCAGCTGAAGGACGAGCTTGGTTATCATTTGGCATTTCTATCATCCTTTCCACTAAAACATATCAAGATCAATTCGACGTGAATTTACTGCTAAATGAACTAATATTCGCGGTTAAAGAACTATCGTCTGATCAATAAATTGAGAAACTTCCATATATTCACTAAATCCTCTAACGGCAGCAGTTCATCTCTCAACTGACCCACACACGTTCCATATGTATCCGCCACTGCTTCATAACTTCAAATGCCTGCCCCGCATGCCCAGGTATCAGATAACTTTAACGCAAACATGATTCCGGTATTCCTTCATGCTTTTTCAAAATTCATATGTCCCAAAACGTTCTCTGAGAGTTTCTTCATGCGGGATCCACTCCGAATCACTCCATAAAGACATTCTTACGATTTCTGACAGCTTATCTACGGCTTGCTCTGGTCTCGTAATGCTAATGAGGTCCTCAAAATCCTCAATACGTATATCCAACGCTTTCCGCAAGTAGTCATCATTAAGACGCTCTTCTTTGAGTTGTTCATATTCATCCCT
>DOJM01000237.1:479-2578 GCA_003529225.1 Paenibacillus sp. | reverse complement strand
AAGATTGCATGCTTCCAGCCATCAAAACCCGCCGAAATGTAGCTATTATCGCCTGAATAGTACCACAGAGTGCTTGATTGGTTGGACATTACCCAGGAAATTAAATGTTCAGAAGTGCTTTTAATTCAGACAATTTTGAACGGGATAACGGAACCACAGCATCTTTACCTGTATTTAACCGCAAGCTGTAGCTATTCTTCGTCCATGTAATAATCTCTCTTACTTTTTGCAGATTAACGATGTAGGACCGATGACACCTAAAAAAACCGAAATTTAACAATCTTTGCTCGAGTTCGGTCAACGTCAAAGCACAGTCATAATTTTCCCCATCCACATGAACAAGGATCGAACCCTCTACACTTTCTATAAAATCGATTTCAGGCGGATTAAATAAAATTACTTTGTCATTTCTTTTGGTTGAGATCTTCTGCAAGGTTATATTGGTCTCGTCTTGTTTCTGTAACTCCTGCTTATCCTCTTCGAAGTCCCGAATATCCAATGGATGAAATCCGGACTCGTTCAACCGATAAATGGTATCACAGGAAATAAGGGCATCCTCTAAATTCGAAGTTAAAATTAATATCTGCTTTTCTTGCGAAAGATCATCCAGAATCCGTTTGAATTGACGACGATCCTGCTCTTCCAAGTAAAAATAAGGTTCCTCCAGTACAAGTGTAGGCTGATGCGCAAAAAAAACACGTAGCAAGGTCACATACATCCTTTTCGATGAGCTTAGATCCTTGATCCTCACCTTCCGTTCTTCTTTTAGAACAAAATAATCCATTAACAAAGCGGCACGCTCATTCCTCTCCGTTACTTGGATAAGAAAAGTAATTAGCTCTTCCACCGTTAAACGCATATACTCGCTTTGCCCAGCCCGAAATAAATAATATTGAGAATGGTCCACTAATTGATTCATTAAAAGCTGCTTTCGCTTCAAGTCCGTTATAATAGCAACCGATTGGTTCAATGTCATATTTAATTCAATCTTCGGTAGAAATAATTCCCCGTCATAATACATTGGTTGAAATTGCATTCCGCCCTCCTGATCAGCGACACTACTTGGATATATAAAACAATTATAAAGTCAGGATACTTTTTTGTCAGTTTCTAACTAAAAACACAACGGCATGTCCTATCTAAACCTTCGTCCAGCCGTTCATGTTCATTCGATTCCTTTCACTTAACAAGTATAAGCGAGGAAAATGGGGGTCACTTTAAGACTATCTGTTATGCAAGAAGGGGCTCAGCATATGACATATGGAGAAATTCTATTTCGTACGGCAACGTCTTTCGTTGCTCTACTAGTTCTGACGCGTCTTCTCGGTAAAAAACAAGTCGGACATCTAACGTTTTTCAATTATGTAACAGGGATCACCTTCGGCTCCACCACTGCGGAAATTATCGTCAACAGACAAATCACGCTGCTGCAAGGAATATCTAGCTTGGTCTTATGGTCGCTCTTGGCGTTCAGCGTTGCATTGATCGGACTGCGCTCTGTCAAAGCACGTGAGATTCTCGACGGCCAACCTACGATTCTCGTCAAACAAGGCAAGATTCTGGAAGAGGCATTAGCTAAGCAGCACCTCAACATCGACGATTTAAGCATGTTGCTTCGGAATAAGGATGTCTTCTCACCCGAAGAAGTCGAATTTGCAATTCTGGAACCTGACGGTAAACTTAGCGTGTTGATAAAAGAAGAACTGCTGCCTGCAACAAAAAAAGATATAAAAGTAAACGTTGCACCTATTCACAATATCCCAACTGAGCTTATCGTTGATGGTAAAATCGTAGAAAAGAATCTTAATAAAATAGATGTCTCCGTTGTCTGGCTCAACCAACAATTAAAGAAAGCCAACATTCATTCTTTAGATCAAGTATTTTACGCAGAGCTCCAATTGGACGGGAGTCTGTATATCGACAAATACCAGGATATAAATCCATAAAAGGCCCCCAAAGAGAACAGCCCCCGGGCTGTTCTCTTTCGCTGTCTGCCTTAGAAGCAGGTGAACGAGCGAATCCGATTCAAATCAATACCGAAGTACCCCCAGAAGAGACCGAACCATCTGAACCCTGCAACAGAATTACGCCCGACGAAT
>DOJM01000237.1:0-260 GCA_003529225.1 Paenibacillus sp. | reverse complement strand
ACAATCATCATATGCATTCGCGGAAAGAGTGCGTGGGCGAATACCAATAAATAATCCCCGAAAAGCCGAAGCTGAACGGTAATGATATTCTTCATAAATGCATTTGTGACCCCTCATCTGGGTGTCTGCATAACTTCCAAATCTTCCATCAACAAGCGCTATTACTATGCTTCGGAGGGCTTCTCTGAAAAATATTGCCCTACTTGTGATAAGGTTCTCCGCGCTGTCTGAAACGACAAGTTTTAGGGCCATCCTTTCTC
>DOJM01000151.1:2783-3904 GCA_003529225.1 Paenibacillus sp. | reverse complement strand
AGGTGTTTTCTTTAACAAAGCCCTACTTTTTAAAAGAAGAACGCTTCTTCCTCCGCTTGCTTCACTCGCTGCATCGCATTCGTGGTGTTCACCAATTCATTAGCTAGTCGATTCAGTCTAAAAAGAATATCATCATCCACAATTACTTTCCGGTCATATTGTTTCTCTTCAATAAAAACATACTTAGGAACCACCACCGCTCTCATATAAGAGAGGATCGGTTTCAGTTGTTGTTCTGCCACTAAGTAATGTTTTGAAGAACCTGCAGTTTNNAAACCCATTAACCGGGAGTAAATCAAATAGATTCTTAAGTGTTCCTGGAATCGAAGCTTGAAAAACTGGGGTGCCAATAATATACGCGTCGGCCGCCATGATTTTCTCCAGAACAACTTTGGTATCACCTGTATAATCCATGTAGCTGCGTCCATCACTAAATTCCAGCTTATAATCTCCTAGATCAATTAGTTCTACTTCGAAATCCGGATGCTTTTCTATGATGTTGTTAAGTGCTTGCTGTACAGCAATTCTAGTCTTCGATCCAACAATGGATCCTGAAATCCCAATGATCTTCATACTATCCCCTCTTTCTTATTTCTTAGCTGTAGCACGTCTTACGGCTGGTGCTACTTCAGATGCGAACAGGTCAATAATTTGTTCCACTTGAGCATAAGGTAACCCACCGACATCAATCTGAGCTAGAAAACGATTATGGCCATACATCTCATGTTGATAGAGGATCTTCTCCACAATTTGTTGCGGGCTTCCCACGAGCAGTGCATTTCTCACACTCATCGCTTCCGCAAATTGTTCTTTCGGATAGTAAGACCCACGAAGCTCTTTCATCAAGTGATTGATATATGGATAATAATCGCGGAATGCTTTTTGTGAGTCCTGATCAATATACATTAAAGAAGTTGTGCTGATGGGAAGATCTGCTGGATTAAACCCTGACTCTGCAGCAACCATACGATACGCGTCTACAGAACCTTTAAAGGCAGATGACGGTCCACCAAGGGTGGTCAGCATCATCGGGATCCCCATTCTTCCCGCCTTAATTGCACTTGCTGGAGGTCCCCCAACCGCTCGCCAAATTGGCAACTTTCCATTTAAGGGCTTAGGGA
>DOJM01000151.1:0-2740 GCA_003529225.1 Paenibacillus sp. | reverse complement strand
CTCATATACACGTACAGGATCTGCTGTACTTAGCACAGTTGCTGAACTGACAAGCTTTATACGTTCGGTTGCATTTGCAATTGCTCCAAGGACAACCGAGGCTGCTGAGGTAATGAATTTCGGTTGATGACTCTCGCCTACTCCAAATACATCTAAACCAGCATCCTCAGCTAATTTGGCAGCCGCTACGATCTCTTGAATCCTTTGTCGTTCACTTATTGCTTTTCCTGTTAAGGCGTCTGTGGTGTGATCACCTAACGTGTATAAACCTAGCTCCAACCCTTTTTTCTCATCGATTCTATATTGTTCCATCATGATTATGTCCTCTTTTCATAGTTGTATTAGGTTTAGCGGATAGGATGAAGCTTCGATTCAATCTCTTCACGACGTTCTTCCAGAAATGAAGGTAAGGTCAAATTCTCTCCTAGCGCGTCAAAAGTTTCATCAATCTCAAATCCTGGGCCATCTGTAGCAAGCTCAAAAAGAATATGGTTCGGATCCCGGAAATACAAGGAATGGAAGTAATAACGATCAATGACCCCTGTATTTTTAAAGCCTGCAGCAGTGATCTTGGCGGCCCATTCGGTTAGTTCTTCGACATCCTTCACTCCTATAGCCACATGATGGATGCTCCCTTTACCTGGTCTCTCCCGATCTTTATCATTTACTTCTTTGACGTGGAGCTCGGTGTAAAAACCACCCTTCCCCGTTTCATATATATCTACCATCACTTTCGAATCCCCCATGGAGGGTACTGTCCGAACTTGTGTATAGCCCAAGATATCTTCCAAAACCGCCTTTGTGCGGCCAGCCTCACGTACAGTCAATTCAACGGGTCCTAACCCAACGATGGCATACTTTGGAGGGATGTCTTCTGTAATCCACGGTTCAACTAGCTCGATACCGTTATCTTTTTCAGCCGATACTAAATGGACCGTCAATTCATCTCTATCATAAAAAGTAAGCGACTTACGTTCCCCGATACTTACAATCGCTTCATGAGGAACTTCAAAGGAATCTAATCGACTAGCCCAATACGACAAGGCTTCATCGCTAGGAACAAGAAGGGAGAACGAACTAATACTGTTCGTCCCTTTGCGAGTCTGACCTGCATTGGGCATTTCAAAGAAAGATACCTCAGTGCCAGGGGCACCATTACGATTTCCATAAAATAGATGGTACATGGATGGATCATCCTGATTGACTGTTTTCTTTACAAGTCTGAGTCCCAGTACCTCTGTATAAAACCATAAGTTTTGTTTAGCATCTTTAGTAATCATGGACACATGATGTAGTCCGTTTATGGGTTGTTGTTTCATTTTAAAAACCTCCTAAATACGTTATGTTTAATTTAAGTTTACTAGTATACTGATGAGAAAAAAAGTAAGCTTTATGATCTATAAAGCTTGTCGTTACTACTGAACACCTCGCGGAAGTCGATTCTCATCTTGACTATGCCGATGAATCTTCTTAAGCATGTTGTAGAACACTTTCTTCTCCTCGTCCGTCAATGGATCGAATAACGAAGCTTGGAAGTCCGATTGCAAGGGCAGTACCTTCTCAATAAGTGTTTGGCCCTTTTCCGTTAAAGTAATGTACTTCACTTTCCAATCCTGTTTGCGTTCAATTAATTCTTCTTTTTCTAATCTGCCTAACATATGCGATACTCCGCCTTTGGTAATGGTTAGGTGTTCTGCAATTTCCATCTGTGATACAGGTTGATGTATTAATATTTGTACCAATGTATCGAACTGATTGACGCTCAAGTCAAATTGTTTCAAGAATTCATTGGAAAGATCGTTACTGNNAACCAGATCAATAAGCTTAGTTGGTTCTCTTCAGTGAATCCATTGTTTCTCATTTGGTCACGTCCATCGTTTGTTTATTTTGTATTTATTTGATTTCTTAATATGAGTATACTAGTAAACTGACAACTAGTCAAGCACAGTAGGAATCCTACTTGCTTGCCAATACCACTTCGGAATACAAGTTAGAAAATCATCATACCACTCCAGAACTTTCTCCGCTCTGCTCAACATATTAGCAACTTCCTCTTCCCCAAAGGAAATCGCCCAATGAATGCTTGATAACTGGTTGCTAGCAATGTATAACGCCATCAATCTTAAGAACAAATCCGGAACGTCATTATTAAAATATCCATCAATACGACCCGAGGCGAACGCTGGACTCATAAATGCACACCAAGTTATCCGATTAAANNCACCATAATCAAACCTGTTGAAATCAATTATTCCCAGATCACCCGATTTTGTAACGATCATATTCCTTACATGATAATCACCGTGCTGAAAGGTTTGAGGACGGTTTGCTCTTCTACACTTAACATAGGGATAATCTTTTCCGCATCCTCCCCATCAATCCAAGTCAATAAGGAATATACGGTCTGACAGCAGCAGGATAACTTCGTATTCCCGTTTTTTCTGATCATATTGAGAGATATCCGACGTTCTCAGCAACAGTTCGCTGCCGCCAATGGTCTTTATGTAGTTTTTCTTATCCTTTGACCAACCCTTATGAACGGATTCAAATACCACCCATGTAAAAGCATTCGGGATGTCACTATAGAATGAAATCAATTCACAACCTCCTTTTAATCAAACTGCTTCACAAAATAGAAAAATTTTCTTATTTATTTCTTAGAAGATTATTTTATTCAATTGATGTTGGAACAACAATAGTGTATGATGCATAGTATAGATCGAATACTGTATGACACATA
>DOJM01000150.1:4970-5187 GCA_003529225.1 Paenibacillus sp. | reverse complement strand
ACTTTTTTCGATCCTTGTATCTTTCGTATTCCTCAAGGCTATAGATAATGTAAGACCTATCTTCGGCTTGCGGTCCGCAATATCCCATCCATTCGAGGAGGCCAATCTCATGAATGTAGAAAGAAAACAGTTCATTAAAGAAGGCGTACTGCGTATCACCATTTTCGTTATTTTAGCTTCACTTACTTACACCGTTCGCAACTATGCATGGGCTGTT
>DOJM01000150.1:0-4835 GCA_003529225.1 Paenibacillus sp. | reverse complement strand
GAATCGTATACTTTCTTATAATTTCAAAAAATAACCACTTTTCGCTGAGATGCTAGATCTCATTGGAAAGTGGTTATTTACCTTCCAAAAGAATAAAACCATTAGCGACAGCGAACACAAAATTCACTGTATCTAATGGTTTTATTCAGCCTAACAATCAATCCCTAACATTCAATCTTATATGTTCACTCTTTAAATGGCGAATGGGAATTGCGATTTGTATAAAAATCGATAATATCATTCACGGTGCGGAGCGGCTCCGCTTCCTTGTGGATTGTGTCCACGTTAGGCTTGAATTCTTCATGCGTCTTCGTAGTCACTTCAGTTCATTCCCTTCAATAGTTAAACTTGCTGCGTTATCAGCTGCATATATTTAGTACGGCACCTCTATTCATTANNACCCTAAAAAGAAGCTTTTAACGCATCAACTCATATTATTTTGAAAACTATTATTTTATTTGTTCTCAGGTACACATAACAAAAACGCCTCCTCAACGTAAGATACGTTAAAAAGACGTCAAATATACCTGTTTCATTAAATTATCACTCCGGTTTGTCCACATTTCTTAGACGTTCCAGTGTCTGTTTGTCTTTCAATGTAAGTTCTGCAGTCTCAAGCAGGTCTGGTCTGCGTTCCAACGTGCGCAGCAGTGCCTGATCTCTCCGCCATATGTCGATGTTAGCATGATGACCACTCAGCAAAATATCTGGTACCTTCCAGCCGCGAAACTCGGCAGGACGTGTGTAGTGTGGATATTCTAGCAGTCCCGTGCTGAACGAGTCAGATATCGCAGAGGTTTCATTTCCAAGTGCTCCCGGTTGAAGCCGGACTATGGAATCTATAACCGTCAACGCAGGCAACTCTCCACCTGTTAGCACGTAATCACCCATTGAAAGCTCATCTGTTACCAGATGCTCACGAATCCGCTCATCATATCCCTCATAATGCCCACATATGAAGATTAGGTGCTGCTCTTGCGCCAGTTCCTCTGCAATCTTCTGATTGTAAGTTTTCCCTTGCGGGCACATAAGGATGATACGTGGTTTCACAGAAACCTCTTCATCAGATCGATTGTGTTCTTCCTCGTTCGCTGTAATACCAAGCACATGCTCGACTGCATTAAAAATCGGATCAGGCTTGAGCACCATGCCCCCGCCACCGCCATACGGTGTATCATCCACACTATTATGCTTATTTCCCGAGAAATCACGGAAGTTCACAGCATTTAAGGAGACGATTCCTTTTTCACGTGCTTTACCAAGAATACTTGTGCTGAATACGCCTTCGCACATTTCTGGAAAGAGCGTAAGCACATCAATTCTCATCATGGCAATAACCCTTCCATCAAATGAACAGTAATTCGTTTGGCTTCTATGTCCACATTCAGGACTACATCGTTGATTACAGGAATTAGGATGTCTTGTCCTTTTGCAGGCTTAACAACCCATACGTCATTTGCACCAGGCTGTAAGATTTCTATAATCGTACCGAGTGGTTTGTTTTCATCTTCATCCGTGAAAACCTCACAACCGACGATTTGGTGGAAGTAGTATTCATTCTCAGGAAGATCAACCAGATCATTACTCGGAACCTTCAGGAGGCTACCTTTATATTTTTCCACTTCTTTGATGTTCGTATACCCTTTGAGCTTAACGATGAACATACCCTTGTGCTCACGAGCGGATTCTACAGTTACTTCGANNCAGCTTCTTACCTGCAGCAAAACGAACATCAGGGAAATCGGTATGGGATAGCACTTTAATCTCCCCGCGAATACCATGCGTATTCACAAGTCTGCCTACGGTTAACTCTTCTGACATACAACGCTCTCCTTTACAAGCTTCATCTAATCTATTTTTGAACAAAAAGGAGCCGGGATATACTATCCCTAGCCCCTCATTGTACGCATCATTTAAGATAAAATATCTACAGTTACGCGTTTATCGCTCTTGACTGCTGCAGATGTGACTACTGTACGGAGCGCCTTAGCGATCCTTCCTTGTTTGCCAATGACCTTTCCTACATCATCAGGATGTACGGACAGTTCATAGACAATTAGGTGATCCTTCTCCACCGCTCGTACCGTCACATCTTCTGGATGATCCACTAAAGCCTTAGCAATTACTCCAACTAATTCTTCCATAGAGGACCCTCGCAATCAGTCATTATTCCTGTTGCTTAAGCTCATGAAACTTCTTCATTACGCCTGCTTTGGAAAGCAAGTTGCGTACTGTATCAGATGCTTGCGCACCTGTTTGAAGCCATTTAAGAGCTTTTTCCTCATCGATCTTAACTACTGCCGGTTGTTCAATCGGATTATAATAACCGATTTCCTCGATAAAACGACCGTCACGAGGGGACCGGGAATCGGAAACCACTACACGATAGAAAGGCGCTTTATGCGCTCCCATTCTTTTCAGACGAATACGTACTGCCACGAAAAATCACCTCCTTATAATAGTTTCGAGATATTAGAACAGCAAGATCATTTAAAAGGGAACTTCATACCTTTTCCACCTAGACCTTTAAGCTGCTTCATAGCATTCTTCTTGGAGGCCTTACCGCCTCCGCCCATCATGCCTGAGAATTGCTTCATCATCTTACGCATCTCATCAAATTGCTTAATGAGGCGGTTGACCTCGGCAACCGAAGTTCCGCTACCAGCAGCAATACGCTTGCGGCGGTTATGGTTGATGATCTCGGGCTGACGCTTTTCCGTCTTAGTCATAGAATGAACTATAGCTTCAACGCGGCCCATTTGCTTGTCGTCAACCTTCAAATCCTTAATGCCCTTGGCTTTGTTCATGCCAGGCAGCATGTCAAGAATTTGATCGATCGGGCCAAGCTTCTTTACCTGATCCATTTGCTCAAGGAAATCATCAAACGTAAATTCTGCATTACGCATCTTACGTTCCATTTCCTTAGCTTTATCAGTGTCGATATTCGCTTGAGCTTTCTCAATCAGCGACAACATGTCGCCCATACCCAAAATCCGCGAAGCCATACGTTCCGGATGGAACGGCTCCAATGCGTCGATCTTCTCACCTAACGCAGCGAATTTGATCGGGCAACCAGTAACGGCCTTGACGGATAGTGCAGCACCACCGCGGCTATCGCCGTCAAGCTTGGTCAATACTACCCCTGTAAGCGCAAGCTGCTTATTAAAGCTCTCGGCTACGTTCACAGCGTCTTGACCGGTCATTGCATCTACTACAAGAAGTACTTCATCAGGATTTACAACATTGTGAATCTGCTTGAGTTCTTCCATTAGTTCTTCATCAATATGCAGGCGGCCTGCAGTATCGATAATAACATAATCGAGTCCGTTATCCTTCGCATGTTGTACAGCTTGTCTGGCAATCTCTACCGGACTAGTCTGATCGCCTAGCGAGAATACTGGAACCTTAATCTGTTCTCCAAGTACTTGAAGCTGTTTGATCGCAGCAGGGCGATAAATATCTGCCGCAACGAGCAATGGACGATGATTGCCCTTCTGTAACAGCTTGGCCAGCTTACCCGAAGTGGTTGTCTTACCCGCCCCTTGTAAGCCCGCCATCATAATGACAGTTGGCGGCTTGTTCGACTTGGCCAGCTTCGCTTGGCTTCCGCCCATCAGCTCCGTTAGTTCCTTGTTAACGATGTCGATAATGACCATCCCAGGTGTAAAGCTGTCCATCACTTCTGTACCTNNCGGCTTCCAGAAGGGCCAGCCGTACTTCGCGCATAGCTTCGTTTACGTCATCTTCGGATACTTTACCTTTACCGCGTAGCTTGCTGAACACATTCTGCAATCTTCCGGTTAAACCTTCAAACGCCATATGCAGTTTCTCCCTTCATGCTACTCTAACCTCTGCAAGCGATCCACGATCTCCGCGAACCGAAGTTTATATTGCTCAGGCAGCATCCCATTCTCCGGCAGTCTGCGCAGTTCTTCTAAATATTTGGTACGACTCTCATGCTTCACTAATAATCCAAGTTTTTCTTCATAATTTTCTAGGACTTGCTCCGCCCGTTTAATATGTTCATAAACGGCTTGGCGGCTGATTCCAAATTCAGCGGCAATCTCTCCCAAGGAAAAATCATCGTGAAAATAATATTTAAGAAACGTTTGCTGCTTATCTGTAAGCAGTCGTTCATAGAATGCAAAAAGCAGATTGATACGATTCGTTTTCTCGAGCCTATTCTCCTGACTCATTAAGGGCACTCCCTTCGTCAAGGAAAAACACTTTACACCTTCACAACGTCCCTTATGATACCTAAANNAGAGAGATGTCAAGCATTTTTGCTTGTCATCTCTTTTTCTATTGAAAATCCCTTATTCCCGTAGAAAATCCGCTTGAAATTATTGGATCGGCAGTACATAAATCAATACGGCGAAGAAGTGTGTGACACTACCCGCAAGGACAAATACATGCCAAATCGCATGATGGTATGGGAACCCTCTCCATACATAAAAAACAGTACCTAATGTATAGAGTATACCACCGGCCATCAGCAGGATCATTCCACCGTCTGCTACAACAGCCGAAAGAGGATTCCAAGCGACTACAATCAGCCAGCCCATTGCAATGTAGAATATGGTGGACATGAACAGAAACTTTTTAACAAAAAACGCCTTGAAGAAAACGCCGAACACTGCGATTCCCCAAATAACGCCGAACAAACTCCATCCAAGCGTTCCCCGAATGGCGACTAACAAAAAAGGGGTATAAGTGCCGGCAATAAACAGATAAATAGCGGAATGATCGAAAAATTCGAACAAATCCTTCGCCTTACCCTCTTTGAGACTATGCACTAGTGTTGAATTTAGATACAGAAGCAGCATTGTCGTTCC
>DOJM01000148.1:576-2747 GCA_003529225.1 Paenibacillus sp. | reverse complement strand
CCTGAGGTGTTCCCTTCACTGCCTGTAACATTCAAATCCAGTGTCACCAATCCAGTACTTTCATCCGTACTTAATTGATAAGGCTGGCTCCCGACCGTTTGAATCACGAATCTAACGGTAGAAGGACTTACACTGAACAACGCATACCGGATCTCAGTAACTAGAGGGTAACCAGTAACATCCAGCTTCCCTTGCGGACTTCCGTTTGCGGTAATACTCGGTAGGCCTCCTACGAAATCAGGAGCAAAAGCTGCACCAGGAAAATCTACGACGATTCGATCTGGACTGCTCATTTTTGTGATGCTAGGTTTAGGAGCCCCAGAAACAGCGATGATTAATCGATTCTCAGTGAAGGCTGCCCCATTTACTAGCGGACCTGCTGCAATCACACCAGTGTTTCCTGGTACTGAGGATGATTGTGGTGTCGGTGAGGGCAAAACACTTCCAGCACTTGTGCCATTATCCATGCCGGGTGTAGTAATCTGAGTTGGATAAGGAGTATTTGTTGCTGTTGGACCAGTAACGTTTCCCTCAGGTGTAGCCACCGAAGCTTGTCCACCCGTCAAATAGACCGTTTTATCGCTATTATCCCAGCCAACCTTTAGACCGAACTGTTCACTTATGAAGCGAATCGGAACGAGAAGTGTACCACCACTTTGCTTGGGTGCTGCGTTTAAATCAAACGTTACCCCATCCGCATCAGCTGTTTTTTTCCCTACAGCCAGCTCAATGCTTTTTCCATCTTGGTGAACCGTTACTTTGCGGGCCTGCTGCTCCCATAATACCTCAAATCCAAGATTCTCCACTACCACTCTGACGGGAATCATAACGCTACCATTGACGTTCTCAAGTTTAATTCCTTTTGGTAAAGCAAGCTCTTGATTGTCCATAATAATTCTGCCTGAGCTGCTACCAGCTGCGGCAGCTTCACGTCCAGTAAATGATAGTAATAATAATGGCAGCAACAATAGCAGTAACGTTCGATACCCAACTCTTCTCATTTTCCCGCTCCTTCTGCAAGTGATAGATTCTAGATAAGTAATTAGACGACAGAAATCACCAAATGTTTCCTATATCACCAATGAATATTTCGATTATAGCAAAAAAACTTCTATTTCCGACACCCGGAAATAGAAGTTTTACGTAATTTTTGTAAAAGTTAAGATTGAAACCAGTTATATCCTATAATTAAGAGAATAACTTAGCCGCATGAAGCTCTTCATACGCAGCAATTTCATCTGCATGCTGAAGAGTTAGTCCGATATCATCCAGACCTTGCAGCAAGAACTGACGACGGTGCTCATCAAGATCAAAGCTGATGCTCAGTCCAAATTCATCGTGAAGTGTATTGCTCTCAAGATCCACGTTCAACTGGTAGCCCTCATGCTCGGCTGTCCGATTAAACAGCTCATCCACTTGCTCTTCCGAAAGCTTAATTGGCAAAATGCCGTTCTTAAAGCAGTTGTTGTAGAAGATATCTGCATAAGAAGGTGCAATGACAACTCTGAACCCATAATCCATTATCGCCCAAGGTGCATGCTCCCGTGAGGAGCCACAGCCAAAGTTAGCACGTGAGATCAAGACTGAAGCACCCTTATAGCGTGGTTTATTCATTTCAAAGGCAGTGTTATCGTTACCAGCTTCATCAAAACGCCATTCGTAGAACAAAAATTGTCCAAATCCTGTCCGTTCAATCCGTTTCAAGAACTGCTTTGGGATAATTGCATCCGTATCTACATTCACCCGATCTACTGGTGCAACAATTCCTGTTAATTTTTTAAAAGCATCCATAGTTTTATCCTCCCGTGTTCTCTCTAGTTCTATGAGCTGACAGCTTCCGTCTTATAGTTCCAATCACGTACGTCAGTGAAACGGCCTTTTATCGCAGCTGCAGCAGCCATAGCTGGGGATACCAGATGCGTGCGTCCACCGCGACCTTGACGTCCTTCAAAGTTACGGTTCGAGGTAGATGCACAGCGTTGTCCAGGTTGCAGTACATCAGGGTTCATCGCAAGGCACATGCTGCATCCCGCTTCGCGCCATTCAAAGCCCGCGTCAGTAAAGACTTTATCAAGCCCTTCCTTCTCAGCCTGCATTTTAACACGACCAGATCCAGGAACAACAATGGCAGTAACCTTGTCAGAGACTTTATGGCCTTTTGCTACCACGGC
>DOJM01000148.1:0-472 GCA_003529225.1 Paenibacillus sp. | reverse complement strand
CAGCAGCTTTGCGTTCATTCTCAGTGGTGAAGTCAGCCGGATTTGGTACGCTAGAGTTGATATCTGTACCCATGCCCGGGCTAGTACCCCAAGTCACTTGTGGAATCAATGTCTCCACATCGAATTCAACTACCGTATCATACTGAGCACCTTCGTCACTAACAAGACTCTTCCATCCTTCAACAGCAGCGTCATAAGCTTCGCCTTGCGGCACATATTGACGTCCACGCAGATAGTTAAAAGTAGTTTCGTCAGGAGCGATCAAGCCTGCTCTTGCTCCGCCTTCAATCGACATGTTGCAGACGGTCATACGTTCTTCCATCGACAGCTCACGAATGGCCTCGCCTGTATACTCAATAACATAACCTGTTGCAAAATCAGTACCATACTTAGCAATAACACCAAGGATCATATCCTTTGCGGTTACTCCGGGATTTCTTTTACCTGTAAAGCGTACTTCCATAGTCTTAGC
>DOJM01000584.1 GCA_003529225.1 Paenibacillus sp. | reverse complement strand
TCTTCCTCAAAATATCCTTGTATAATATACTCTTCGTTCGTCGGAAGCTGATATTGACGTAAGGCGGCCAAGTATCCTTCTTTCCGCTGAACACTGTCATACATCTCATCTACACCAGATATGTAAGCAATTTTCTTGTGCCCCAGACTGATTAAATATTTCGTTGCTTCGTAACCAGATTCAAACGAATTAAAGATCACGCTTCCCATCGTTTCATTCTTAAGGGGTCGATCCAGAAACACTGCTTTGATCTTGTCTTTCACCATAGCGGCAATTTCTTCTTCATCTATTCTCAGCTCTTCGTAGATAATGACACCATCCACACGTCGGCCTAGAATATTGCTCATAATTACTTGTTTATCCTTTGTAACAAATACATTTAGCCCATAACCTAACCGATCACATTCACGAGACATGGACTCCACCAGCTTATAGAAGTATGGACNNAGCATTTTAGTTTTTCCGTTCCTTAGGAGCTTGCCATTTAGGTTCGGAACATAATTTAATTGCTTCGCGACCTTAAGAACATGTGATTTCGTCTCCGGGTTTAATACATCTACGTCATTTAATGCATTGGAAACCGTAGAAATGGAGACTCCTGCCTCTCTGGCAACGTCTTTAATAGTTACCTTTTCCATAATGATTCAATCTTCCTTTACGAATAAAAACGTTTTTATAGATTTAAATTAACATAAAACCGTTTTCATTACAATATGTTTTTTATTTTCCTATTTCGCATCATTCATAATATCCGATTAGCAGATTCCCCGAGATCCTGATAATTTAATCTGCAGGCAGTTCGTAGACAGGGAGCAGTACTTATAAGTCCCTCCATCCNNCCTTTGCAGCTTGGCAACATGTGTGCTAACCATAGCACTACTTAGATAGAGCTCGGCAGCCAGTTCTTTAATATGCATCTCTTTTCGGTCCAGTAGTTCGATAATCCTTAGCCTGACTTCACTTGCTAATGCTTCGTAGACACGAAGCGATTCTGTATCAGTATTTAAGTGCATTTTATTGTCTCCTATGCCTTTGAATTAGTATTTTAAAGAATTCTGAATTATTTAGATAATCGTCTCTTATCCTAAGTACTATGTAATCATAAATCGAATTCTCAGTTAATTATAATAAGGATTTCAGGCTATCCGAATATGGCCGCCTAGCGAATGAAACGGCGAAAGCTATGCGCTGAGCAGATCCAACCCTAAAGCTTGTGGCATGCAGCAGTCTGGCAGCGGCATGGACACTTTTGTAGAATGGGAAGCAACCGTGCTAGATCTTTCTTATGAGAATGTAGACTACCCATCACTGTATATTTACTGCAACAATAACGAAGAGGATACCCCTAATATTCTAGCCCGCTCACTGGATATGGATCACTTCCTCAACAGTGTAGCNNAAGAAGAAAATTAATCTTTCGCTGGATGAATGGAATGTGTGGAAGTCGCAGGGTAGAAGTCGTGCCGAAAAACGTTGGCAGATCGCTCCTCCAGATTTCGAAGATGTCTACACATTAGAAGATGCACTGGTCGTGAGCTCCATTAGTGTATACAACGAGGAGCAGAATGAAGTTACTGTCTTGCTGTAAATCGTCATTTGTCCGAGGGACTTGAACTGGACGTGGACCTACGTAGTTTCAGTTCGGTGAGCAGATTGAGCATATTATTCTGGGGCAGAGATCCTTCTGTCTTCATTCTTTTCATCACTCCCTTGTCAAATTCAATTTAGTTTATATTTATATTACTTAGTTCGCTTATATATGAATCATTATAGTAAGTTTACTTCACATTCGTCAATTCAGATGCTTTGAATGATAACAAAAAGGCCGATATCGTATGAGAATCCATACAACATCGGCCTTTATAACACAGGTCCATTTATACATACTCATTTATTTGGCAGTCATTTGCCCTACTAAGAACTCAACAAAATCAGTTGATTTGTTCTTATCTTCACCTTCTCCAAACACCCCAATGATCATCTTCCGTGAATGAATTGGAAGATCTGTAGCAAATTTCGTATCTGTGATATCTACGCCTGTGATCCATTCTTCACCGTTCTCCGTATTTTTTATACGTTTCAAACGAATATCATCTAAAGGAAGTCCCGCTGATTTAACAAACGGCTCTAGATTCTTAAGTCCCTGCTGTTGTCCGATCCAATCAAAAGTAGCATCATCCAAAATAAGAATATTCGGACGATCCGCCGCCAGCATCGCCATCGCGCGCTGGATATAAGTCATGTCTAATGCGCCTCCACCTTCTCCACCTGTTGAGGGAAGATATACGACTTCCGTCTTTACCCGCTTCCAAGCTGGATAACGATTGACGATCTCTTGTTTAAGTTCTTCATCCTTACCTGATGGATCTTGAGATTCATAGTTTCCTAGGAACATGATAGTTACATCCACTGGCGGGAGTGAAGCTTCATATTTTTTGGCTTGATATTGATTATAAAGGNNAGCACGATGATAGATACAAAAGTATGGACTTTGTATAGCCTAAAAAAATTCTCGGATTTACGCGCTATGCCGGAAAATGCTCCCCATTTCTCTAGCCGCTTGTCCTCTGCCTCCTGAATTTCCTGCTGATCTAAGCCGTCTAGGATCGTTTTGAAAGCCAGAAATTCTTCTTCATAGGCTGCAGCCTCAGTTTCTGAGGAATTTGATTTACGGCGTTTCAGGAGCAAATCAAACTTTTTATTCAGTTCCTCCCGGGTAATGTCTACAGGCAAGTCCAAACGTTCGTATGCCTCTTTTAACTTCTCATTCAAATTGATGACTCCTTCCTGATGCTTAACTAGATATNNTTGAACATACACATATTGCAAAAAAATGAGCGAATTCGTGAAAAATACAACATATGAATTCAATTAAACTATATCATGGAGTGCTAGACGCTAACAAGTAAGCGTTATTCTCTATTGCTCTAGTCCAAACCATGCAGCTGTTTAAATTGCTCCGGACTCATTCCAGTCAACCGCTTAAACACTAAACAAAAGTAGCTGGCATTTTCGAAGCCCACTAACTGAGCAATTTCATACATTTTTTTATCTCGTTCATTGAACATTAGTTGTTTACTCAAGTTTATACGTTGCTTGTTGGTATAGGTTACAGGTCGATCATGAATTGTTTTTTGAAAAAGCCTGCATAAATACTGTGGCGACACTGCAATAACCTCCGCAAGTTCCTTTAATGGGAGGGTCCTATGAAGATTCCTTTCTATATGTCGCAACACCGGTTTAATTCGCTCCAATTCAAGAGCCTCGTTTAGAGGAGAAACCAGGTTGCTTTTTAAATCCAGCAGCAGCGCGTATAGTTGTTTGGATCGTTCCAGATTCGTTTCCAGTTCATTACTGTCTGACAAGTTGAGCATTTCTTTTAAAGGATTTAGCCACTTATCCTCCTTCAACCTTGCAGGGCCTGATTCACGGATTCCTGCGTACAGCAGCATTTGACCAGCCTCTCTACCATTGAATGAAATCCATGACAGCTTCCACTTACTGCTGATTGGCGCATACGAATGCGTAATATTCGGGAACAAACAGAATACATCCCCTGAACCCACAATATATCGTTTCTCCTGAATGACAAGTTCGCCTTTGCCTTCGTGAATCTGATGTATTTGATAATCCGGAAATCCGGTAGGACGTAAAGTTTCTGCCTGATGCTCCCAAAATCCAATGGTTGTAGCATACACCGGCAGCATATTCGTATCTTCCGTTTGGCAAAAGATTACTTTGCTCTCCAACGCAATCACTCGTTTCATATTTTGTTATATTCGATGAAAAATCTTTTATATCTCTTACCATTACTCCAATTTATAATATGAATATAATAACATCACTATTATAAAGGAGATTTACTCATGCGAGCAAAATTTGTTTACCAGCCTCCTGCAAACGGTTATCCAGAATGGAATAATAATCCGGAAATCTTCGAACTAAATCGCTTGGATGCACATGCTTCCATGATCCCTTATAGCAATCTAACGCAAGCCCTGGTGGGAAATAAAGAAGCCTCGCCATACTACAAAACGCTTAATGGTATTTGGAAGTTCTCTTTTTCCGAAAAACCGGATCTACGGGTCGTGGATTTTTATAAAGCTGATTTCGATTGCAGCAATTGGGCTACGATTCCTGTACCTTCTCACTGGCAATTCCATGGCTATGATTACCCGCAATATACGAATGTCCGATATCCTTGGGCGGAATCTGAACCTGATCTCAAGCCACCCTTTGCTCCGACAAAATATAATCCCGTAGGCTCGTACATTCGAACCTTTACTGTACCTGAATCTTGGAACGGTCAACCTGTATACCTTAGCTTTCAGGGGGTTGAATCCGCTTTCTATGTATGGGTAAACGGAGAACGGGTCGGTTACTGTGAAGACACCTTTACCCCTTCCGAGTTCGATATTACCCCTTATTTAATTGCTGGTGATAATAAACTAGCTGTCGACGTCTATCGTTGGTGTGATGCCAGTTGGCTGGAGGATCAGGATTTTTGGCGGCTTAGCGGTATTTTCCGGGAGGTCTATCTATACACGGCC
>DOJM01000415.1:2879-4850 GCA_003529225.1 Paenibacillus sp. | reverse complement strand
GTATATCGGGTGATCCTTCTGCCTTACTTCAGAATTTTGGGGGTCCTGCATTCTTTTCATTGTTGTCACCAAAAGTGGATCAGCAGGTGGGAGGTATCGCGATGAAGTTCATTCAGGAATTTATTTTTGCCTCTATGCTTGCTTATGTGTTCTATCATTGGTATAAAAAAGAGAACGGACAAGAGGGCGATGAATTATCGACGCCTTCCTCAGCACTCGAGGAGAGCACCTTGACCCGTGCATAACTGGTAGACTGCCAAGGAGGAGAATCATGGATATTTTTACGGTGTTTCCAACCATTAGCACATCGTTCATCGTGCTTAGTGCGGTGCTCGTAGCTATTGGCTGGTGGCTCATCATTAAGGGCAAACGCGAGGCGCACAAGAAGACGATGATTGCTGCCGCAATCGCTGCGCTCCTGTTTTTTATTGTTTATGTATCTAGAACGTTGTTCGTGGGAAACACCTCATGGGGCGGACCGGATGAACTTCAGACGATTTATCAAGTGTTTCTGATCTTCCATATCGTGCTGGCAACGGTAGCTGCAGTATTCGGACTTACTACGTTAACTCTTGGATTTAAGGCGAAGTACTCTAAGCACCGTAAGTGGGGCAGAGTGACATCTATAATCTGGTTCATTACTGCGATTACTGGCGTTATGGTGTATGTGTTGCTTTATGTTTTGTATCCAGGTGGACACACCAAGCCGGTGTGGGAAGTTATTTTGGGCGCGTAAGATAGTTGCGTGAATAGAGCATGTGATTGGCGTGTGAAAAGAGCATGTGAATATGCGTGCGAATCGTACGTGAATTTGTGTGAATAGTAATGAAATAAGCCTGTGCATCTGCAATTTCCTTAATAGGGATAGTGGATGACAGGCTTTATTTTTTTCTGGAGTTTGGGGACTGAAACTAGACTTTGGAATAAATATTTTTGGGTTCTAAGTGCGGCTTGAAGGGGGATAGTGCTGAAAAGAAAAATGGAGAGAGAAATTCAAAGTGGTCCATCTGCTTGATTTATAGGGATAAATTCCCTATAATTATTGATTTCGAGCTAAATCCAATAAATTATAGGGATATTTTTCCTATATATTGATTCTACCCACAGTTGGTCATACCGCAGCTTTTAGCCCAGATCCTAAATCCGACTCACACCCACAACAGCGACAACACTCACCCAGAGCCAACACCCGTCCAGCTGCAACACCCATAAGTGCCCGGCACCCACGCCCTACAATCTACTGCTCATTAGCGAAGCAACAATGAGGTTGACCTTACTCCGCGTCCTTCGCTCACATACAACCTCTCCACAAGCACTACTTAATGCTCTGATNNGATCAGTTTCCCATACGAGCAAAGCATTCTCCAAAGGGCGGGAAGCACATACCTCCTAATCACCTTGAATGTTTTCCATTTACAGGATTGACAGTGGTAAATTAAGGGCATATACTGTGTATATAGATATATACAGTAAGCACAGGGGATATGAACACCTGCTTCTGCTAGACGCTGAAGACATTGTAAAGCGAGGTTAGCATTAATGAGAACATTAAAAGATTCATGGTTTATGTTGCGCTCTGATTTTCGCGGAGACAAATTAAAGATATTAGGGACCCTCGTAATAACAGTTATTTTTATGTGTTATCTTGGTGGAATGACTAGCCTGGTAGCAAATGACGTACTCGGTGAGCAGGATCGGACGATGGTGACGGATTTCTTATTTCTCTCCTTTATACCCTTATTGGGATTCACATTCTCTCGCCGTTCCATGAAATATTGGAGTGAAGACTCTTACACAAAAATGTTGGTTTACTTAAGAACCTTACCGATTCCGGCTGCAGTAATATTATCGCGGAGAAAACTTCAGGGGGTAGGCTCCTTTATTCTAAATGGTACGTTATTCTTCGGTATTGTTTACTTGTTAGGGGGAAATTTCCGGACAGAGCTGGCGGTTCCCTCATATATAGCTTTT
>DOJM01000415.1:0-2828 GCA_003529225.1 Paenibacillus sp. | reverse complement strand
CGTAGTGTTATCGTGGGGAATATCATTCCTAGTTACACTTGGGGGAGGCAATTTGTTTTTATATAGTATCTCCTATTCCAAGGAGTGGGGGCTGTTATCTCCGATCATGTGGGGGTCACTTCTGCTGGGGACAATATCTGTGCAGTTATTCTCTAAATGGACTATCCATCGACTGAAGAGTCGCAATCTCGTATAAAAAATCGGAATGGCAAGGACTGCGCTCTAGCACGCTAGGGTGGAAGGCGAGGTGTAAATAATGTGGATACCGGTACAAATCAACGAAAATAGTGCAGAGCCCCTCTATCATCAAATAGAGACTCAGCTTAGATCCTTAATCATTAGCGGAGTCATTACAGAAGGTACGCTACTGCCCTCGATTCGTGAGTTCGCAGGAGATCTGAAATGCAGTGTAATTACAGTGCGGCGCGTATATCAGGATCTGGAGAATGAAGGTTTGCTGCGAACGAGACAAGGAACAGGTACCTTTGTATCCCATGTAGGTGACGGAGCAATGGAAGAATACAAACGTGACACGGTAGGCAAAGCACTTGAGAGTGCTGTGGATATCGGCCGATCGGTACATTGCAGCAAGGATGAAATTGAGCAGATTTTTATGGAGATTGTAGAACGCAAGTATNNAAAGGAATGAAAGGGGGGCGCATACTCATATGGTACAGATGGCTATAGAATTGCGGAATGTACTTAAACAACGGCGAAACAAGACGATAGGACCGCTGACCATGAATCTGCCTAAAGGATATATTACAGCCCTTGTAGGTCAGAATGGATCTGGTAAAAGCACGCTACTGAATCTACTGATGCAGCTGACCAATCCAGAGGAAGGCGAGATACATTGGTTTGAGAACAGGTATGATAGCGGGTTGCCTCTGGAGCTGCGGCAGACCATTGCTTATGTTCCTGAGACGTCGATTACTGAGGAGAACCACTGGAATGCAGAAGAGGCAGCTCAATTTCGACAGCATTGGTATCCGAATTGGGATGAGTCGTATTTTCAGGATCTAATGGATCGCTTCGAGGTTCCATATCATATGAGGCTTTCTAAGATGTCTAAGGGTGAGCGTCGGAAATTCGAAATTGCCGCAGCGCTTGCATCACGCCCAAGTCTGCTGCTATTGGATGAACCTTCATCAGGTCTTGATCCCTTTGCCTGGAAGATTATGATCGAGACGCTTCTTAAATACATGGATGAGAACAACGCTACGATCCTCATCTCCACACACATTGTGGAAGAGGTGCGGCGGTTGGCAGATTATATCGTGCTTATGCATAGAGGTGAACTGCTGGGTATGGCTGAGAAAGACAGTTTATTCGGTACTTGGACCGAGGTGTGGGTACATGTTGCAAGTGAAGAGGAGCTTGCTGAGTTATCAGCGGAATTACCGGGAGTCATAAGTTTTACCATGGATACACCGGGTGTAGCTTCTTTCATCATAGAACAATTTTCTAAGAACGAGAAACGCATTCAGGACTTGGGCGTAAAGGTTATCAAGAGTCGCAGTTTGGAATTGGACGAAATATTGGGTTTATGGACACAGGGACACCGTCCTATCCTGATTGATCACAAGAGAGGGGATTAGAGAAATGGAAGCCTTAAAGCTGGAAAGTGTAATGAAGCAATATGGAGAAAAAACTGCTGTAAACGGAATTAACCTAACGGTAGGCAAGGGGGAAATTTACGGATTACTGGGGGCAAATGGTGCAGGAAAAACAACCACAATGCGCATGGTGCTTGGCCTAATTTACCCTGATGGTGGGAATATTTTGTATAATGGAAAGCCGTATAACAGCGAACTTCAGCAAATCATGGGCTATCTGCCCGAAGAAAGAGGATTATATCCAAAGGTAAAGGTAAGCGATCAAATCGTCTACTTGGCACGTCTGCGCGGGATGTCAGCTAGTGATGCAGATAAGAGCCTCCGCTATTGGCTTGATCGGTTTGAAGTTCCAGATTATTACAATAAGAAGATTGAAGAGCTCTCCAAAGGGAATCAGCAGAAAATGGGCTTTATCGCCGCAGTCGTTCATAAGCCGCAAATTCTCATCCTTGATGAAGCTTTCAGTGGTTTGGACCCTGTTAACGTGGAACTACTGAAAGATACGGTAAAAGAATTGCGTGAGCAAGGAACGAGTATCTTNNTTGAAGAGCTTTGCCGTAATATTACGATTTTGGATCGTTCCAATACCGTCGTGCAGGGCGATATTCGTACGATTAAGAGTGGGTATCCTCGTGAACAAGTATTGTTGCGTACGGATAACGAAGTGACCGGTCTAGAATCAATTGCAGGTGTAACAGCAGTACAGCGACAGGAACGAGGTTATCTGTTGTCAATCAGTGAGATCGGCGCAGCACAACGTATCCTACNNGGCGATGGCGCAGGGTGAAGTGGAACATTTTGAAATTAAGGAACCAACATTAAATCAAATCTTTATCAGAGCGGTGGGTGAATCTCATGAATAAGATGGGGACAATTATTGGCTTTACCTTTAAAAATAAAGTAAGAACGAAATCATTCATGATTACTACATTAATTCTAGTGTTGCTGCTCAGCATTGGGATGAATCTTCCGTACATCATCGATCAGTTTAAAGGTGATTCTAAAACAAACGCAGAGACTCAAATTGCTGTGATCACGGAAGATGGAAATCAGGCTGCAGAGTTGTTGAAGGCATATACTTCACCTGAAGGAATGCCGCAGGCAAAAGTTGTGCAATACACTTCTGCCGATGATGCGGAGTTAAAGAAAGCATTAGATGAAGGGACTGTAGAGGGGTATGTTACTTTTGCGGAACCTACTGGCGCAGGACTT
>DOJM01000420.1 GCA_003529225.1 Paenibacillus sp. | reverse complement strand
CAGTGTCGGTAAGTCTTCTTTGTTGAAGCTGATTGCTGGTATTCATCAACCTACCAAAGGTGAAGTGCAGCTGCATCCGCGTACGAAGATTGGTTATTTTGCGCAAGAGCTCGATAATCTAGCGGTGTCATCTACCATTCTGGATAGTTTGCTTGAACTGCCAGGTATGACCCAAACGGAGGCACGAACACTTCTGGGCTGCTTTTTATTTTCACGGGAGGATGTCTTTAAACGAATTGGTGATTTAAGTNNTTAGTACTGGATGAACCCACCAATTATCTGGACATTGACACTAGGGAACGTGTAGAAGAAGCGCTAAGAGTATATCCGGGAGGAATTGTGATGGTCTCACATGACCGGTACCTTCACACTAAAGTAGCTAATCGTTTGGTAANNTGTTTTTTCAAGGTTCCTATAATGAATACATTTCCAAAGATAGAAGTCGTGTGCTTACTCGAAAAGAACAGGCGCGGGAGGACGAACTTGTCCTTCTGACGCTCCGTCTGAATCAATTGATCCAAAGTGGAAGTAAGGATACAGAGGAGGAGAATGAAGCGTTAATGGCGGAAATCGTTAATCTGAGGACACAGATTCAGGTAATAGAGGGTAAGGAAAAAGCTATACACTCATAGGGAGGAACCGACACAACCTAGCTCAGGTAGAAGGTATCTTGGGCTGGGTTGTTTTTTAGCGTAAAAAAATAAACAACGGTTCGAATATTCCGATAGGAGTCATCACATGTACGGTGTATAATTGGAGGAATATGGATTCTGTTCGTGATAGGAGATCTGTGAAAGGACGGTTATAAAATGATAAAACTGGGTTCCTTTATTGTAGAATTATTTCGATTATGTATATTGCTTGTGTTGACCTTGTTTATTTTAGGCGGGGTAGAGAGATTTATATATCAATCTATATTTGGTCAGCCTGTGTATAACTGGAGTATGGCGCTCGGGAATTTATTGATATTTTTTATGCTGTATCGGAATCATTTTCAGTTTAAAGGTTGGTACAAATCGCAGAAAAATCAAAAGCTAACGATCCTCACTACGAGAATCATAACTGTTATATCGCTTGGACTTATCATCCTGCCGATCGGGCTCGGCTGAGCCTATGAAGATTAGAATCATTGGGGCCTGTGGAAGTGGCAAATCCTATATCGCCAGAGAGTTGTCCAAAAAGTATGGTGTAGATTATTACCAGACTGATAATTTGGTATGGGATAGAAGTGCCCAGAACCTCCGTTATTCTGCTGAAGCAAGGGATGCGCAATTGGAGGAGATCCTCGGTAAGCCTTCATGGATACTGGAAGGGGCACATTATAAATGGGGGCATGAGAGTTTTGAAAAAGCAGATTTAATCATTATATTGAAACCTAATAAAGTGGTTAGGGATTTAAGAGTTTTTACAAGGTTTATAAAGACAAGACTGGGATTCGAACAAGCGAATTACAAGCAATCGTTTAAGAATCTTTATGTGATGATTTTTGAATGGAACCGTGGATATGATCAGGAAGCCATACATAAGATTATAGAGCTAACGAATACTTTGTCTGATAAACGGGTCATTGTGAAAAATAAGCAGGAACTGGAAACCATTATTGAAGAGCGGATAATCAGGATGAATGAATAAAGTAAGCATAGAGAGTGAGGGCCTAATATGGATAATTATAAAGTTGAACGTTTGGAACAGGAGGATTTCATAGGCTTTTGGAAAAGAGTTCTCGCTACTATTCTTGATCTCCTTATCATTCTGATACCAGCGGTNNTCCCATCATCCTTGAGTATATTCTCTTCGTCGTGTTTGATGTTTTTATGATTGCTAGATTTGGCGGAACGCCTGGGAAGCTGGTTTTAAAGATGAAAATTGTCAATCAGCAAGGGAATATCCCAACGTTGAAGGAAGCTCTAATTCGAAATATTTTCCGAATCATTAGTACGATTTTTTCAATGATTGTTGGCGTAAGCCTCTATGATCTCACTGTGATTTCCACCACTCTTAACTTATGGGCACCTTTAGCTACTGACCTCAGTAAAATACTTGGCCTCATCATGCTTGTGGATTATCTATTTGTCGCATTTACTCCCCGTAAACGGGCGCTTCACGATATGATGGCTGGTACTTATGTTGTTGATAAATCCGCAATCTAAAGGATGCTTGCTGAGCATTCTTTTTTTATTCATCTTAAATACGTTAATAAAAATGAAAACAAGTAAAGGAGAAAAACGTCTCCTATTAAGATAAATTTAATGTAGGAGGTTTTGATATGATAAAAAAATTGACGATTTCCTTATTTGCTTCAGTTTTACTTATGCTTCCAGTTATACCGGTCCTCAGTTTTGCAGCGGATGCATCCAAAGCCACGATCATAAATAACGGCCAAATTAACAACGGTCGAGTTCTCATTCCGTTACGAATTGTTTCAGAAAATTTAGGTGCGAGTGTGGAATGGTTTCAAGCGGAGAAAGAAGTGAAGATTAAAAACGGAGACTCGACCATCTGGCTTGCTGCAAATTTCAAACGCGCAATCATTGAATCACCTCCGACTACAGATAACCCGGATATTCCACTCCGAGAATATATTGATCTGGATACTACGACGCAGGTTATTAAAGGAACAACCTATGTTCCGCTGCGCTTTGTGGGTCAATCGCTAGGTGCGAATGTCTTATGGAACCCACAGACTAAGCAGGCGACAGTAACATTGGGCGGGAAGGGACTCATTGTCAACATGGAGCAACCGTCTATTCAAATCTCTGATAATCAGAAAATTATGGATCCACGCTTAAAACTACTGTCCGATAAATTAAATCAAGCAGCTGATGTCTCATCA
>DOJM01000448.1:269-4460 GCA_003529225.1 Paenibacillus sp. | reverse complement strand
AACTCTATCTTCTGATCAATAAATTGCTTGAATCTTGTAAAATATTGCTCTGATGCCTCCCAGCGCCTAAGGTCCAAAAAAGACATGTCCTGCTTGCCATATTGATTGGGCGGCTGATAATGCCGGGAAACATAAGTTCCATGATCCACTGTATAAAAATAATACGCTTCATCCGGAGTCTTGATTTCAATCCGAGCATGCAGGTAGTCTCCGTCCTCGTCCGTATGCGCTTGACGGAAGCTGTAACATTTGGAGCCGTCCCAGAACCCGTCATCCTCCTCCTCTTCCGAATATAATTCCTGAATCACATCGTGTTGCAAAATGTCTTGCACATATTGGACCTCAATGTTTCGTAAATAAANNCAGCAACATAGTCCAGCAATCGCTAATCTCCGCTAGCTGTTCCTGAGACTCTTCTGTAATGTGCTCCCACTCAGACCCCTCATCTATAGTTCTCCTCAACAAACCGATGGAATGATCTTGCTCCAGCCAAATATAATAGTGATGCCGGTTATCTTTCATATAAACGCTGAGATCCCGCTCATCCCCATCTGCATCAATATGCTCCAGTTGAACTTTGAAAAATACGCCTTGCTCCTGAAAATCAAACGATGGTTTGTCATCCGTCATTAAAATACACTGAGTCAATTTCAATATATTTTCCTCATTGATCGTGTTATGGGTAAAATATAAATGAACAGGTTTCTTTCTCGTGAGGGTTTCATTTACTTTTTTCAATGCGGAACGCCCTTCTACAATAACATTCACCAGCGTGCAAAAGGAAAATTCCATGTCCTCCTCATCCATATCCAGAAAAACTTCATCAATCAACACCTCATGAATGTCCACCGGAAGCTCCTGAAATACGCCGTCTCCCTCCCATACATTTACTAAGCATGCAATAGATTTCTGCCCGTCTACTTTGATGCTGTACTCGTCATCCTGAACTAAAACCGCAGCGCTAAGATCACCTATAACAATTGTTTCCCCGTGATTGTAGGTGCCGCACAATATTTCCTCAACCATCAGATTGCCCGAAACATAGATTTCCTGACCGCCTACAGCTATATTTTTCGCATTCAAATTACCGGTTACCATAAGCCCTATGGCACCATCTGTTTCTTTATTATAGAGATTGTCTACAGTAAAATTCCCATCGATAAAAATGATGATTACCTCTTTTTGTTGCGGGAAAGCCTGCTCCCAATCCAGATTAAGAGAAGGCAGCGTCAAATCCCCTTCATAATAAGCGGCTAGCTGCTCGTCACTGAAATCCTGGTAAAACTTCGCCCACCAAGATCCTTCCGGAAATTTATCTGCTAGTTGACTAATAGGAATGAATCGGAAAAGATTGCTCATACATTATTTTCCTTTCATTTTAAAATTTCCATTATTCTCTCATATGTAAAAATAAGGGTCAATCTCAACTTTACAAACCATCCCCACAACAACAAAAGGCCATCCTTCTATGGGATGGCCTGACAAATCAGAAGTGCAATAGTAATCACCGTTTATTATTTTTTCAAAACCGGTATCCAAATCTCACTTCTGAAGGTCGGTGAAGATATATCCTTACTCTCATTCCATAAAATTTCCGGGCCTCTTGCCAACTCATAATTAGCGGTAGGGAACCATTCAGAATAGATGCGTCCCCAGACATTTTGCAATGTATCGGGAAATGGTCCAACGGCTTCGAATACAGCCCATGTTGCTGCAGGAACATCTAGTTTCGTTAAATTTTCGGGGCATTCCTTGGTTGTAGCAACGCCAACATAATGGTCAAGTTCCCCCTTTTCTTCCATTCTCCCCTCAGAAAAATTCATCGATGCTTGAATCAGTCCCTGAGGTTCGACATTCGAGAGCTTTTTGAGCTGGTCGATGTCATCGCTAGTTAAGCTTTTCCACATAGATGCGATTTCCGGATTTACGCCATTAAATTGGATAGGTACCCTTCTCGTAATGCCTACGATACAGAATGACTCTTTTTCAATGATACGATAGTTCATTGCACTTCCCCCTTGAATCGTTAATTGAAAGGTCAAGCGCGGATAGGCTTTTAATGAAGGGCCATGCAACTTTACCGAAGAGGGCGGAATACCGTGCAAGCCTTGGAAAGCTCTAGAAAATGCGTCTGCTGAGCTATATCCATATTTCACCGCCACATCCATAACTCTTAATTCTCCAGCTTGAAGCTCAAATGCCGCAGATGTCAGGCGTCTCCGACGGATGTATTCTGATAGCGTGATGCCTGCAAGAAATGAGAACATTCTAGAAAAATGATATTCGGAACAACACGCTAACCTCGCCGCTTCCTTCAGGTCTATATCATCAGCAAGATTCTCTTCAATGTATTGTAGAGCCCCGTTCAGATTTGCAAGCAAATCCATTCGAATGACCTCCCTTCACTAACAATATAGCAAGTATCGTCGGCATCCATCCGACATCTCATGCACAGTTTTGCTGGGTACCTAGGAGAAACTTGCCGCTACTTAAGATACGGTTCACCGCGCATTCANNCGTTCTCTTTCCTAAATTAACGCGTCGAAGTGGCCCTCCGAGTTCACCGTCGCCGTCCGGGGATCGGTCAGACCGATGCCCTTGAGGCCTCCCTTCCACTCAATCCGCGAGAGGGGGAGGTGATCTTGAAGCGGAGAAGCCGGTACAAAATTTACGGGGGCGCTACTCCCGCTTTTCTGTACGAGTTGGGACTCCAGCAGCCGGATTTGCCGCTGCAGCTGCTCCCGGCGATAAGGAGTCTGCATCTCACTTCCTTGTGCCGCATTCACTTTATCCAGTTCCATCATCAGCCGGTTCCGCTGTTTCTCCAGGGAACTGACATCACTCTGTGTACCGCCGTAGGCCGCAATGGTCTGTACGGAGCTGATGCCTGATACTGTCTGTGCCGCCATGATCTTTCCCTCCCTTTCCTCGGCTCCCAATCCAAATTCAGCCAAATTTGAAAGTTCTAATCATCTTTATTACCCAGCAGGCCCCGTCATGACAACATCACAGCCTCAATTGGAGAATAATCGTCGTATAGTCTCAGTCGGCTGCTTGTTTCGACCCTACCAAAGACCCATCGAAGGCTGGCTAAAGTCCCTTCAGAGCTCCCTTACTCGTCCTTCAACCGCCGCTGATACAAAATGACAGACACTACTGTTAGCGCAACCGTCCATGCCAAAGTAATGAGGAGGGGTTTTAATAAATCTCCCGTCGTATAACCTGTATTGCCTAGACCCAGCAGATGCACAAGCTGACTGCTTGGCATGTAATCCAGCACTTTGAAGACCGGATAATCCTTCGCTAGTACTTCTCCCCACGGTGCCCCCATAAATATGAACGCCACAGGGAGTATAGATAATGAGGCTTCAAGCAACGTCTTGGAGAATAAACCGCAGATCGTCCCGGCTGCAGTGTACAGAATAATCGAAAGAATGATTACTGCCACAAACGCCCATATATTAGCTGGCTCATAGCCAAATAATAATGTAGAAATAGCGAGAACAACAGCAGACATGACAAAGACCAAACTGCTTTTACCGATTAGTACATCCATGGTCGTAGCCGGTGTCATCATTAATGACCGTAAAGTGTTACGCTCCTTCTCTTCCGCAATCAAGCAGGCTTGTGCGAAACATGTTAGCAATACAAACGAACTATTAAAAAGAAAACCGCTGGCTCCAGGTAAAGACGCACCTGCCCTCTTGAAAATCAGAGCGATAATAATAGGAANNAAAAATCAGCATAATGGACAGCGCGTAGTTACGTGAAAACTCTTTGTAATCCTTCACAAATATCGCCTGGACACGTTTTAATGAGATACTCATAGTAACTCACTTCCTGTCATTTTAATAAAAATATCACCTAGACTTGGCTCTTTCGTTTCTAACCGGTCAATTAACCCTCGTCTCATCCAATCCGCGATTTGATCAGCCGTTCCCTCATCGATCGGGAGCTCGTAAGCTTCCCCATTGATTAATTCAACACAAACTACGTTCTCCCGGTGCTGTCGTTTAAGATCCTTCGGTGAACCGATGGTTTGGATTTGTCCCTGATACAGAATCGCTACGCGGTTGCATATCAATTCTGCCTCAGCCATATCATGCGTAGTTAAAAAAATCGTTGTCCCTTTGTCATTTAAGTAGCGTAAGCCTTTATAAATATGTGCTGAGTTTACCGGATCTAAAGCCG
>DOJM01000448.1:0-195 GCA_003529225.1 Paenibacillus sp. | reverse complement strand
ATAACCTCTCATATAGACCACTGTTATCCGTCAAAATGCCGAAGCGCATCTTCTGTGCAGACTGCTGCATCATCTCCGCTGGCTGGTTATATACACTTGCCTGTCCACTTGTCGGATTTAACTGCGCAGTTAAAATCTTGATTAATGTCGTTTTTCCTGAACCGCTCGGACCGAGGAAGCCAAAAATTTCTCCTT
>DOJM01000127.1:10279-10613 GCA_003529225.1 Paenibacillus sp. | reverse complement strand
CGTCTACGTCAGAAATAATTGTTCTTCGTTTACAAAAAGAGCCGCTCGCTGCGTATCCGAAATGGATGCGCAGTGAGCGGCTTTTTTAAGTTCCTATTTCATGAAATGAAGCTGAAAGTCTGTAGCTGCATGACCTACCCGTGTACCACCATCATTGTAGATCACACCTGAAAATGCATTACGCAGCTTTTCCAAAGTATTTTTCTGACTGTATCCAATCTGATTTAAAATCCCCTGTACAATAAGTCCCCACTCTTCTTCTGATCCATCCAGAATCTTGAAGGCAATGCCCAGTCGCTCGCGACGCAACCCGAAGCAATATACGCCCTTAAAT
>DOJM01000127.1:0-10230 GCA_003529225.1 Paenibacillus sp. | reverse complement strand
GGATTGAATCAAGGCGTCCAGACCCAGAAACCATCTCCGGATGAGCATTCATGGCCGCCGTGATCGTAGTAACCGCTTTGCGAGTTGCCTCGTCAGCAATTAAATCAGGATTAGCTAATTTCAAATAAGCAGTCGCCAAGGCTGTCAAAGGCATGGCAAATACCGGCAGACCGCATCCGTCCGTACCTAGGCCAATACTGNNAATGGTATCTATAATCTCACGCTGAACCGTTTGCTCCGGCTGAGAGTATTCTTCAAGTGGCAGTCCTTTGAGCTTACTATACGATAAAATCCCCATGTGCTTGCCCGCACAGTTATGATAGAACTTTCTTTTGCCCGCTCCACGGATTGCATTCTCTCTACTCGTATAATCCAGTGGATAGCTAGTGGCACATATCATTTGTTGCTCATCAATACCAATCTTGGAGGAAATACTCTCCAGCGCAGCAACATGATAGCTCTCTCCTCGGTGAGAAGCAGTCATTAGGGCAACCTCAGCAGGTGTAAAACCATAATGCTCCACGATTCCTCCACGTATGCCTGGAATAGCCTGAAGTGGTTTGGCCGCTGAACGGGTAAAGGAAACAAACTCAGGATCACCTGCATAGCCCTTTACGTTCCCGTTTTCTCCTACGATAGCAATATGTCCACTATGGACACATTCCAGCAAATCCGCCCGATATTCTCGTACTAATACTGTTTCCATGGTAACTCTCCTCTTCTCTCTTGCTGCTCTATAACTCACAAGGATTTATTAGGATTCTACATTTAATAAATGCTAGAAAATAACCCCGTGCTCCGGGANNCGGGGATTTTTTGTACATCACAAACTCCCTTAAGTGTTAGTTCCATGAGGAATTCTACTCCTATTTTCATCATTCTTCAATCCTCTCCACACCAAGAAGATTTTAGAAACCACACAAAAAACAATTCCATCAGCAATAAATCCTGAATGACAGGAACATAAATGAAGCTTTTAAATTAAAAAACCACTCCCGCCTCAGATTCTTGCTCTTCTGAAATGGAAGTGGTTTTTATAGAATTCAGTACTGCTGTAGAGTGGGAGCGCAAATCGAAATAACCCTTACTTGCACCCGCGGTCAGACCGTCCACCAGGAAACGCTGAAGGAAAATGAACAGCAGCGTGACCGGGAGAGCAACCAGCACCGCTCCGGCGGCGAACAATGTGAATTCGGTCGAATTGCTTTGATTCACCATCCGGAAAAGCCCGACAGCGAGCGTTCTCGTCTCTTCCGTACGCAATACAAGGTCCGCGAATATGAAATCGACAAAACAGCCATTAAATATCATCAGACTGGCATAGGTAAGCATCGGTTTGGACAGCGGGATCATTATAGATAAAAAAACTTTCATATGGCTCGCCCCATCCATCCGCGCAGCATCTTCCAGACTTTTAGGAATAGTATCAAAAAAACCTTTAGCCACAAACACATTGGTGATAATCGCGCCACTGCTGTATACAAGCACAAGTGCCCAATGGCTCATCTCCCCCTTATTCATAAGTGATCAGACCTAACACGCATAGAAAAAGAGCATACAAAAAAGGTACAACCTCATTTGCACAAAGTGCCGAGGTTGTACCTTTTAGGTAACAATGCCTTTAATTTGTTTGCGTATTAAGAAAAATCAAGTTCGTTCGCCCTCATTCTATAATACCCATAATTTGGATTGCAATCAGAGTATAGATCCAAATGGGGTGATTTAATAGCACTTTTCTTGTTTTTCCTTATATCCTCTCCTTTTTTCAACTACATACTAAATATTCCATATTGTGAATTCATGTGAAATAATCTCTTGCTTTAATCTTGAGGGGTATGATAAGATTCAGACAAAATTTAAAGGCAATGAAACCGCCAAGGGTTCAACCTCTGATTATCATGAGGTTGGCCCTTTTTTGCGTTTACAGGCCGCGAAGGGATGGAAATTGATTATGATTCAACAAGAAGCCGTTTATCATCGCATGGGGCAAAATTGGTCCTATGCCTACGATGAGTCTACACTGCATATTCGCATAAGAACTAAACGGGATAACGTGTCACAGATTGATCTTTTTTGCGGAGATAAATACGGTTGGGAAAAGACCCATGAGGTTATTCCCATGCAGCACATGGCTTCTGACAGCTTATTCGATTATTGGCAGGCTGCGGTCCGTCCTGTTTATCGCAGACTCACTTACTATTTTGCACTTTATAACAAAGATGAGGTCCTTTATTATTTGGAAAAAGGCTTCTTCTCAGAGCCTCCAGCCATAATATATGAGGGCCTATTCGACTTTCCTTTCTTGAACCGTGAAGATGTACACTCCCCTCCAGCATGGGTGAAGGATGCAGTATTCTATCAAATTTTCCCGGAGCGTTTCGCAAATGGCGATCCTACTAACGATCCGGCAGATGTGCNNCGGAATTTCTTCGGAGGAGACTTGCAAGGCGTACTAGATCATTTGGATTATCTCTGTGAATTGGGCATTACCGCCATCTATTTCAATCCTCTGTTTGAGGCAACCACCAATCATAAATATGATATAAAGGATTATTTCTTGGTGGACCCTCATTTGGGAACCAACGCATTGCTAAAAGAACTTGTGGACGCCTGTCATTCCAAAGGTATCCGCGTCATTCTAGACGGTGTCTTTAATCATTGCGGCCATACCTTTCCGCCATTTGTTGATCTGCTCACCAATGGGCGCTCTTCCCGTTATGCCGATTGGTTTCATGTACGTGAGTGGCCACCTCAAGTCATCGACGGAATTCCCACCTATGACACATTTGCATTTGAGCCTATCATGCCAAAATTCAACACTGAGAATCCTGAAGTCAAAGATTATCTGTTGAACGTTGGTCGTTATTGGATTGAGGAAATCGGTGTAGACGGTTGGCGGCTTGATGTCGCGAATGAAGTCTCACATACGTTCTGGCGACAATTCCGTAATACGATCAAAAGCATTAATCCAGAAGCCTATCTTGTAGGCGAAATTATGCATGATTCCTTGCCGTGGCTGCTTGGCGATCAATTTGACGCCGTTATGAATTATCCACTAACCAATATTCAGATTAATTTCTTCGCCCACGGACAAATCAATGCTACACAATTCTCGCTATCGATTGCTACTATGCTAGCGAATTACCCGCAGCAAATTACAGAGGCCGCCTTTAATCTATTAGACAGCCATGACACAACTCGTTTCCTGACCCTTTGCGGTGGTGACATCCGGAGATTAAAACTGGCCGTTTTGTTCCAAATGACCTTTCAGGGAGCACCCTGTATTTACTATGGCGATGAAATCGGTATGGAAGGTAAATATGACCCAGATAATCGTAAATGTATGGAGTGGGACATCCAGAAACAGAACAGGGAACTGTTCGAATACTATCGCTGGACGATCAGTCTTCGTAAGTCGCATACTGCATTCCGTAGTAGCGGCTTTNNCGCTTCTTAATCGTGCTCAACAATGAAGAGGTATTAGTCGACGCCACCATTCCTGTGCCCGGGACGGACGCTATATGGGTAAACCTAGAGACGCAGAAGCGAACAGAAAAATTCACATCATTACTACATCTGAATCTGCCCGAATTCGGCTATGCGGTATTCCAAGCTGTTAATAAATAGTCCCTAACAAGAGTCTCTCGCCATCTACGCCTTGCTCATCAATTGTTTCAGCCTATACACCAAAGTTTAAATACGAAGTAAGATAACTTATAAGGAGTGATTGGTGATGAGTAACATAGAACATAAAGTAGAGCATGAAGTAGAAAACGGAAGCAACTTTTTCAAAGGCATCTTTATTGGTAGCTTAATAGGTGCTGCAGCAGCCCTGTTATTTGCACCAAAGCCTGGTCGTGAAATGCGCAGTGATCTGTCCGATAAACTTACGCTTGCTACTGACAAAACCAAAGAAGTTGCTGGTGTCGTAACTGACAAGACCAAAGCTATTGCCACAACGGTAGGTGAAAAAGCAACCGATCTGGCTAGTACGGTTTCAGTCAAAGCTTCTGATATCTACACAACTGTCAGTGACAGCAAGCAGCAAATTGCCGCTACCCTTCAAGACGCAGGCAGCAAAATTGGTGACACTGTAAGTGAAGCCTCAATTAATGTAGCCTCTGATGTTAAAGACGCTTCTAAAGAAGTGGCTGATGAAGCCAAAGCATCTTCTAAAGAAGTCGCCGATGAAGCTAAAGATGCAAAAGAGGATGTTAAATCCTCCTATAAATCCAGTCACTAATCTTCGGTATAATACAGGCTATCATACCATCCGACAACAGCCAGCTGTCCGCAGCTGGCTGTTGTTTAGTTATACCCTCTATAAAGTTTCATCTGATTGAATAGATCCTTAATGAATGCCCGTTCGGGCTACAGAAAGCAGGGTGCTCCATGGGAGAATCAAATCGCCAAACAAAAGCATATGAAATTGATGAACATCCTTTCGAATTACGGCATGAAGTCAAACGCTTAAACAATCGTCTGGATAAGATTGCTGACTCATTAGAAAAATCAGAATTTAAGGACATCCTTGATAACTACTCAGATCCAAAAAAAAGGATTATCACAAACTTGATGGCCGGTATATCCCGAGGTCTCGGACTATCTCTCGGAACGTTCGTAGTCCTTGGTGTTCTGGGCTACATTCTTAGCCTATTTCTTGATGTTCCCGTGATCGGTGAGTACCTAGGCGAGATCAAAAAATACATCGATGCGAACAGCTAACAACTGGGCTATCTATCGCCCATCTATCACTGCTCCCCCTTGTGGAACACAAATAAAGGACATGCTATTCTCCAGGCACGGAGAGAGGCATGTCCTTATCGTCGAACAGTAGAATTCAAATCCAGGTAATGTATATTACACATAAAGGAGCTCAATAGGATGAGTTGGCCATAATCTGCTTTAACTTCTCAGTGGCCCGCTTCTGTATCCGTGAAACACTCATCTGTGAAACCCCCAGCTTCTGAGCGATTGCCCGCTGGGATTGACCATCTTGGAAAGCTAGCAGCAACACTTGCTGCTCTTGCTCCTTCAATTGTCCTAATGCTTGCTGCAGATCCATTCGTTTCTCTACAGTCTCGTAATCGTTCGCATCAGAGCTGATAAGCTCCCCTAACGTAGCTCCAGTCTCCTCTTGGGAAAGCGGTGAATCTAGAGATACGTAATGGTAACATTCTCTACCTGCCAGTACTTCTACAGTTTCTTCAACAGACAGATCAAGATAATGAGCGATCTCATCGACCGCAGGAGAACGCTCAAACTTCACTGTAAGTTCATCAATCGCGTGTTGAACAAGCGCTCCTTTTTCTTTAATCCGTCTAGGAACCTGTATGTACCAAGATTTATCACGTAAATAATTCTTCATATGTCCAATCATGCTTTTCATCGCGTAGGGCTCAAAAGGGATTCCGAGACTGATATCATATTGCTGCAGTAACCGGATGAGCGCCATTTGCCCGACCTGATATAAATCCTCATACAAGTCGGGGCGATTACGGGAAATTTTCCCAGCAGCCATTTTCACCATAGGCTCATATTTCTGTATCAGCAACGTCGCCTGATCGTTATCCTTGGTCTGCTGATACTCCCAAATTTGGGTGACTGCTTCATTCATGGACTCGGGGGGAGTCACTTTGTCACTCATACTTTCTCCTCGCTAAAATTAAGGTGCTTCTTCAAAGTTACCACCGTCCCTTTTCCGGCTTCACTTACGACACTAACGTCATCCATCAACGCTTGCATTAAGTAGAACCCTAACCCGCCAATCTGAACGTCACTTAACTCCTTATCGTGCAGTGTCATACGTTCATTAGACTTGTCCAAGCCGTCAAAGCTCTCCCCTTCGTCTTTGACTGTAATGGATAAGGAGCTTTCTTCTACCTCAAAAATAACATCTACCACTCCGTCTTTTTGGCCATAAGCATATAATACTGAATTGTTACACGCCTCTGACACTGCCACTTTCATGTCTTCTATATCCTCATAGGTGAAACCCATTTTCGAGGCAATGCCGTATAAATTCAACCTAACAATATCCACATACTCTGCGCTAGCAGGCAACTGAAGAATTACTTTTTGCACATCATCACTCATTCTTTGTTCTATCCTTTCCTAGTGGGAATTCTCTTGGGAGGCAAAAAACTTGGAAATACCAGTCATGTCAAACAGCTTCTGAATTTGTGGAGGAACATCCTCAACCATAAACTTAACGTCCATTCCTTGTCTTGATTTCAGGATCGAAAGTAGAATACCAATCCCTGTGCTATCGATGTATTTTAATTCTTTTAGATTAATAACTAAATCTAGTTTGGTATCTCCCACAAGTGGCTCCATGACCAGGCGGAAATCGGAAGCAACTGATAGATCAAGTTCACCAATCAGGAAAACTGTGCATACATTCCCTTTGGTTTCTGTCTTAGCATGGAACTTGTTACTTTTATGCGTATTCATTAGACGATCTCTCCTGAACAAATATTTTCTATACTAATAACCTTAATAACATATCTTTGAATCAGATAACGTTAGAAAACGGATTGGTAAATACTAGATTACGCCTGGAAAACAGATATATCAGGTTCTACTAATACATTGTCGTTGCTAGAATATTGAGAAATAATTTGTTTTATACTACTCATCTTCAGCGGTTTGCTGATGTAATCATCCATTCCAGAGGCCTTACAGCGATTCTGAATCCCTTCCATGACGTTCGCCGTCATTGCAATGATAACGGTCTTCTCGGCAGAAGGACCGCCCTCTCGACGAATTTGAGCGGTCGCCTCCAAGCCATCCATCACTGGCATTTGAAGGTCCATAAAGATAAAATCATAAGGATGTTTAATCGCCATCTCCACAGCCTGTTGACCATCTTCAGCCATATCGGCCGCATAGCCCAGNNGTAAAAGTGGCTCCTTTTTCCTCCATCGATTCTACCCGAATTTCTCCGCCCATCATTCCGACAAGAGATTTACATATAGCTAATCCCAGACCTGTTCCCCCATATTTCCGTGTCATGGAAGAATCAAGCTGCGAGAAGGGCTCAAATAATCGGTCACATTTCTCCGGAGAAATGCCAATCCCCGTATCCATAATTGTGAACTCAACTTCCATTTTATGATCCGCTACGCTCTTAATCGAGGCGACTAGATAGACCCCACCTTGATTTGTGAATTTAACTGCGTTAGCGATCAGATTAATTAAAACTTGGCGTAAACGAGCCATGTCCCCATATAAAAGTCGAGGCAACTTCTGATCAATAAAATAAGCAAGCTCCAGGTTCTTCTTTCCCGCTTCTATCGAGAAGAGGCTAAACACCTCTTGAATACAATTTCGAAGTTCAAATAAGTGCTCTTCAACTTCCATTTTTCCGGATTCCATTTTAGTAAAATCAAGAATGTCGTTAATTACCGTAATCAACGTGTCCGCACTTTTCCGAATGATCTCCGAATATTCCTTTTGCTCAGAAGNNGTCTCCATTAATAGATCGATCATGCCAACTACGCCGTTCATAGGTGTACGAATTTCATGACTCATCATGGCTAGAAATTCCGACTTTGCTTTCGAGGCAATCTCCGCCTCTTCTTTTGCCTTGATAAGCTCACTATTAATGATTTCCAGTTCTTTCGTCTTTTGCTGCAGCAGCATGGTTTGAGTCTGATGCTTCTTGCTCGTGATGTACATTTCGACAAAGCCTTGTATCTTAGAGTTCAAAATTTGTGGAATGAAAGGCTTGACCATATAATCAATAGCCCCTGCCGAATAGCCCGCGAATAAATGATCCACTTCTTTGCTATTGGCAGAGATAAAAATAATCGGAATTTCCTTCGTTTTCTCTCTGGCCTTGATCAATTTTGCAGTTTCAATTCCATCCATACCCGGCATCTGTACATCTAGTACAATGACAGCAAAATCATACCTTAACAAACAGCGCAACGCTTCTTCACCGGAGGTAGCTTTAATTAGCTCGTAATGCTGGCTCTCAAGCACTGCCTCCAGCGCCAGCAAATTTTCAGGACGGTCGTCTACTAGTAGTATATGAATTGGTTCTTGAAACCCCATAGGACCACCCTCCCACATGCGTTATTTTATGTTACGGTATATTTTCTCCACTCTGTCTAAAGATTCATAGCAATCGCTATATTTCGTAAAGTGAATGGACTCCTTAGAACCCAGAACAAGGATTCCAAAGCGACTTAGGCTTTCATGAAACAACCCGTGAACATGATCACGAAGCTCATCATTGAAATAGATCATTACATTTCGGCAGAGAATAACATTAAATTCATTAAATGAAGTGTCAGTAGCTAAATTATGCTCAGCAAAAATAATATTTTTGCGCAAATAAGGTTGTAAAATAACTGAGTTATACTTCGCAGTATAGTACTCGGAAAATGCCCGAGTACCTCCTGCCTCCAAATAATTCTTTGTGTATTGCTTCATTCTGCTAATATCATAAACGCCTTCCTTAGCCTGCTGTAGAGAACGCTCATTCATATCTGTGGCATAAATTCGAGCCTTATCATAAAGCCCTTCTTCATGAAGCAGGATGGCCATAGAATAAACTTCTTCCCCAGTGGAACATCCGGCATGCCAGATACGAATATAGGGATAAGTTCTTAACAAAGGAACTACCTTCTGGCGAAAAGTTAAAAATAATCCCGGATCCCTAAACATTTCAGTAACAGGAATAGAGAGACTGTAGACAAATCGCTCAAAACAAGCTCGATCATGTAGAACCTTCTCTTGCAGCGCGGATATGGTGAGTACGTTCTCCGCATGAACATGATGCCAGATGCGTCGTTTTAATGAAGGCAACGCATAATTCCGGAAATCATAGCCATATAAACGGTGTACCCCATCAAGCAACAGCTCAATCTCAATTTGCTCCAGTTCGTCACTTCCCGCAAGAACAGGCTGCTCCTCATATCCGTGTTCTATTGCTTTCATTGTTATCCCGACTCCCTTATCGACACGCCGTACTTTTGAAGAATGGCTTTTTGTTAGTTCTTTTAAAGTATTACCCCAATATTAAGGTTACGAATACAGCCAGACTCGCATTAAAGATAGAAGTTGACCTGTTGCGATTGGCTTCTTCATATAGTCAGAGGCTCCAGCTTCAATGCATTTGGCACGATCCTCTTTCATAGCTTTGGCGGTCAGCGCAATAATAGGTAGTTTCTGATACTGCGGCATCTCCCGGATCCGGCGCATAGCCTCATATCCGTCCATTTCAGGCATCATCATATCCATTAGCACAAGATCAAAATCTTCTTGCTCTACCAGCATTTCCAGCGCTTCGCGTCCATTCTCCGCAAACTTCACTTCCATGTGATACTCTTCCAGTACACTGGAGAGCGCAAAGACATTGCGAATATCATCATCGACGAGCAGTGTTTTCTTCCCTTCGAACAATTCTTCTTTATTATGAAGCTTCTGCAAAATTTTACGTTTATCTTCCGGAAGATTGGCTTCTACCCGGTGCAAGAACAACGTCGTCTCATCCAGTAGTCGTTCCGGAGAACGAACATCCTTGATAATTATGGATTCAGCATACTTGCGGAGCTGCATCTCTTCTTTGCTATCTAAATCCTTACCTGTATAAATAATAATAGGAAGGTCATTTAATTCCTCATCATCACGAATCTGATCCAGCAGTTCAAAGCCGTTCATATCCTCAAGCATCAAATCTAAAACCATACAATCATATCTCTGCTTCCGCAGCTCATTCAGTGCCTCCCCGCCAGTTGAAACTGCGGTTATAGCCACATCGTCGTGACCGATCAATTCCATGATAGAACGACGTTGAATCTCATCATCCTCTACTATCAGCAAGTACTTCAAAGTACTGGAGGTGTAGTTCTCGATTTGCGAGAAAGCCCGCTCTAGAGCCTCTTTAGAAGAAGGTTTTCTTAAATAAGCCATCGCACCCATCATAAGTCCCTGCTTCACTTCATCATTTACAGAGATGACATGGACAGGGATATGGCGAGTCTGTGATGCACTCTTTAGTTCTCTAAGGATGGTCCAGCCATCCATGACCGGCAGCTGAATATCAAGAATAATCGCATCAGGTAAATAAGTCTTCGCCATCTGCATTCCGGTATCCCCTTGAAGGGCTACCAGTCCTTTGAAGTTGCGGTCATGAGCCATATCCAGCAGTATTTTTGCGAAGCTCTCATCATCTTCAATAATAAGCAGAACCTTATCATTTGCAGTCAATTGATCCCGATC
>DOJM01000126.1:2574-2867 GCA_003529225.1 Paenibacillus sp. | reverse complement strand
GATCGCAGCTGAGATTACTTCAGAGAAGAGCTCACGGATCATGGAGATTCTGATTACAAGTGCGTCGCCTTTAGCGCAAATGTTCGGCAAAGTTATCGGTGTCTTCTTAGTAGGATTATTACAAATTGGCGTCATTATCGCAGCGGTTGTCGTCAATCTTAAGCTTCCGCATAATGCAACGATTTTGAAAGATTTAGACCTGGATTTAGGCCAGCTTAATATTAACTTATTACTTTATGGGATTGTTCTTTATATACTAGGTTATTTCCTCTATGCCTTGATGTATGCAGCTG
>DOJM01000126.1:0-2560 GCA_003529225.1 Paenibacillus sp. | reverse complement strand
AAGCGGTTATGCCAATTATGATGTTAGGCTTCGTAGCATTCTATGTTCCACTATTCAGTATCTCCAATGCGGATACTCTACTGGTTAAGGTAGCGAGCTATGTACCGTTCACCTCTCCATTGACCATGCTGCTCCGAATTGGTGTAGGTGAAGTAGCGATCTGGCAAGTCATTGTGTCATTGGCCATCCTGCTTGTGACCACCTTTATCTTTGGATGGTTGGCTGCTAAGATCTATCGCACGGGCGTATTGATGTACGGTAAACGTCCTAGTATTAAAGAGATCAGAAAAGCGATGAAGGCTTACAAGATCTAAGTGGCTTCATATCACTGTGGGTAATACGTGATGTTGTCACACGCAGGACGTACTAATGTCATAGAGAATCTGAAGATTTGTCATAGAAATTACAACGAAAATCCAGAAAAACGTTGATAAATCAAGGGATGAAACCCAGAGGGCTTCCAGTCTGGAGCCAGGGAAATGGTCTGTCAAAGACATCGTAGCTCATATGATGCGTTGGGACCAGTACTTCTATGAATCAGCGATCCTGAAAATCGCTGCCGGAGATCGCTTAACGCTTCAGCACCTGAACTATGATGAATTCAATCAGGAAGCAATGAAATATGCGGTTAGCGTACCTGCAGAAGAATTGGTAAAGAAGGCAATTGATGTGCGTATGAACATCATTGGTACCATCCGGGATATGCCGGAAGACAAAAAAGTAGAAACGTATACCGATGCAGATGGCAAGGAGTTTTTCATTCCCCAGTACCTGAAGGCAAGCTGAACCTGCCAGGTTCACCGGAATAAAATGCTGTTCGATTACGATCAGTGCCTTCCCCTCATGGTGAGAACAATCCCCAAAAGGGTTTACACGATTGCAGCATGAGGGGGCAATTCAACAAGCGAGGTTTCTTTCATGAAAATAGCAGCCGTATACATCGATCATTTCACATTAGATGTGCAGTTTTTTCAACAATGCATGAAGATTTTAAGCGAAGAAAGGGCAAAAAGGGTGGTGAAACTGCATTTTGCCGAAGATCAGATTCGTTCAATTATAGGTGAACTCCTTGTCCGCCTTTGCCTTCAAGAGGATTGGGGAATAGAGCTTCATCAGATTCAGTTTGATTACAATGAGTTTGGGAAGCCGAGGTTGAGACATTATCCCGGGCTGCATTTTAATATTTCTCACTCTGGACAATGGGTTGTGGCTGCGGTGGGGGAAAGCACTTTGGGTGTGGATGTAGAGCAGATACAAGCGATAGATTTGGAGATTGCTGAACGGTTTTTCTCTGCCAGGGAAACAGAGTATATCTTATGCCAACCTCCAACTAATAGACTCACCGCGTTTTATCGTATATGGACACTTAAAGAAAGCTACATAAAAGCGGTTGGAAAGGGGCTCTCCATTCCTTTGGACAGTTTCTCTTTCGAGTTAGTCGGAAATTGTGTTCGTTGGAACGGAGAGACTACGGGAGAGCAATGGCAGTTTTGTACCTTTCAGGATTTACCCGGCTATGCGCTGTCGATATGCAGCGATCGTGTAGATATTCCGGAAACGATCCAAAAGATGACACTTAGTCAGCTTCAAGGTAAGCTACGGAGGAACTGGTAACTAAAAATTTGCGAGAGTTCTTGTCCAAACGCAAAGAGAAGAACTTATATCGTTAGCCGAAAAGGACAGAAAATTGTATTCATAGCCGATTTGATGCAGGTTGGCGCAAATTCATTGCAAGTTTTCTGGGGGAGAAAGGTCTGGACAAAGATTTAAGGATGTTATGGAAGTATGTGGACAAGCCTCCCGGTCAGTGAAATGGGCATGGAACTTTCAGGATTTATGCAAACACATCTCGAATCTGCCCGGAGTCGCCGTGAAAGAGCGAAAAGATTTTTCAATGGAAAATTAGGAGAGGTAATTCATTATTCCAAATTAAGTAGATTCAAACCGGTTGAATTTGAAGTTTATGCAGTTCAACCGGGTTTATTAAAGGGACAAATAACTGAAGAGCAGATGAATATTTTGTCTTCTGCATATGAACTGGACCTCTGTCAAGAAAGTGGACAGTCACGAAACAGATTTTCTAGTAAATTGCTCAGCAAAACGAACGGGGGAAAGATACTCCAGTGAACCATGCATTCGCTTGCGGTTATAGTAAAACTCAATGTATTGAAAAAGCGTCTGGTAAGCTTGCTCCTTGTTTTTGAAGCGTGGATTACAGTAGATGAGTTCCTTCTTCATAATGCTGTGCCACGACTCGATACAAGCATTGTCATAACAGTTACCTCTACGGCTCATGCTGGACTCCGTGCCGTATTTCTTCAACTGCTTAGCGTATTCATGTGAAGTATATTGAGAACCTCGGTCGCAGTGATGTAGAAGGCCCTTTTTCGGTCGTTTAGCTACGAAAGCATCTTGCAAGGCGCCCAAAACTAGGCTAGTTTCCATATGTTTCTCCAGGCGCCAACCTACGACTTCACGCGTGCACAGATCCATTACGCTAGCTGGTATAAGCGACCTCCCCGGCAAGGAATATAAGTAATATCAGTGACCCATACTTTGT
>DOJM01000292.1:1799-3361 GCA_003529225.1 Paenibacillus sp. | reverse complement strand
AATATAAGACATAAAGTATAGTGTGAAATTTATACTTTCTTATATTTCAAAAAAACCGCTGCAACCCAAAGGTTACAACGGTTTATTCTCATACTTGTGCAAGGCTTTTAGAATATTTCCCTCAATGAGTACACTTAGTTTCTCGATAATATGATCCGGATGTTCCTTCATCCCGTCTCTCATCCACTGAATAACAAGGCCTGTGAAGGCTAGCGTATAGAAATTAGCAATAAAGTGCTTATCTTCTTGACTAACCTCCATCTCAGTGGACAGTTCGTTTATGACACCCATAATGAGATCATTCGTCACTTCGTATAGATACGCATCCAGATGATTTCTGCCCAGTGAGTTCAAGGTGTTGCAGCAAAAAGGTTTATTCCGTTCGATGTAGCAGAAGATTCTATAAAAACCGTCCGTCCATGTGCTATAGCTACGGTACTGGGCGATGCTTTCTACAGCCTCGGTCTTATAGATCCAACCCAGCAAATCAAATATATCTTGAAAATGATAATAGAAGGTTTGTCGATTTAGTCCGCAATGGTCCACAAGCTGTTTGACTGTAATTTTATTGAGTGATGTATGTTCCATTAGTTCTTTTAAGGAATGGGACAATGCATTTTTGGTGAGAAAAGAATTGGACAACGATCTATCAACTCCTCCATTCAAGCTTTCGGCCACTGCTTGACCAGCAGACGAATTCCTTCCGCCAATAAACCGAGTGCAAATCCTCCACATGTAAAAAAGAAAAAAGCCAGGAATCCCGCAAGATCCTCCCAACCGGACATCTCTCTATAGGTGTAGCTTAGCATAATTACTGAACCGATGATTATTCCTGTTGTAGTGATTAACCAGAGTAGACGAGCTCCAAACCACCCTAAGGCATTAACGATACCAGATAGGATAATGGAAAAGAGTGCGAAGCGCAGCAAGAGTGTGGCCTCCAATGAATGAGCCATCATAACGAATCTGTGCAGAATAAAAAGCAGCCACAGAAAAACACCATATACAGCCATCCAGATAAACCAACGGTTACTTTTGGTAGCAGGCAGGAATTTCATTTCTGGCTCACCTCTTTTTCCAAAGTACGAACGGTTTGCAGTAAGAATTATACGGAGAAAGATTCCAGTTCTTCTACACTTTGTAGAAGATGATTCAGCAGGTTCGGAATGTCCCCCATCTGCTCCTCCGTGATTTGCCTTTTGAATCGCAGCTCAATGCAATTATTGTAGGATTCGCCTTCTTGACCATAAATGAAGCTTAAGGATTGTACGGGCTGGAATTCAGGCCCCCAGATTGCTTTGAGAATACTCTCGATCGCCTGACATTCAGCAGGGATATCTTCGATCTCCATATAAAAACGTAACGAAAGATTGCAACCGGGATCCGTGTTAGGCACTTCCAATATTTCATCGCTAAGATCTTTCACAGATGAAGTGAGGAAGACTTCGGCGGTTACGTTCCGGCCAGCCGTTAATTGGAAGGAAAGGCTAAACTCTCTGGACATCAATGCCATATTCAGAAGGTCGGAACGATCCGTAACTACTAGAATTCCGTCCAGATTA
>DOJM01000292.1:0-1749 GCA_003529225.1 Paenibacillus sp. | reverse complement strand
AATAATGGCACCTTCTTTTGTTTATTAGTATTGTAACATGATCTAAATAGAAGTGAAAAAGATGCCCAGGGACCATATGGACCGGGCATCTTCCGCTTGTTACTCCATGACCTTGAACATGCCCGTCATACCGGGGGCATGATTCTGAAAGCCGTATCGTTCGTAAAAAGTATCATTCCCCTGTGATGCGAAAAGTCCGACGAACGCGCTAGAAAAACAATGAGATCGAATATAGTGTATTAGCTGTTCAATAATGACATTACCAATGCCTTGGCGCTGAAATTCGGGAAGCACGGCTACGTCCTGAATATAGAAATACATGTGACCATCGCCGACGATCCGCCCCATACCGATTACCTTTTCTTCCTGTACAACGACCATACCATACACCGAATGAACCAGAGAGGCTGCGGTCATTTCCGTATTCACGTCCCCCCAACCGACAGCCTCCCATAAGGAGGCATGCTCCTCAGTCGTGGGTAAACGTTCAATACATTCATAATGTTGTGCTGTTGCCATAGCTAATCACCCATTCTTTGTTAAGTTATTGTAGCGATTGTAGTGTAGTAAGCTCCACTGTAATCAGCCCCCCTAGGATGAATGGGTATTCACTGTGATCTTGTTAGTTCGTAGGTGCAGGTGCGGTATATTTCAGGAATGTCTTCGGAATTGGGCTTTCGAAGGTCATTAACTCTCCTGTAGTAGGATGAATGAATGAAAGTACACGAGCATGCAGACCGAGACGGCCTACCGTTTTGGTCTCAGCACCATACTTCTTGTCTCCTGCAATCGGATGGCCGATATCTGCCATATGAACACGAATCTGATTTTTGCGTCCAGTTTCAAGCTTTACCTCAAGCAACGAGAAGTGGCGGTTCGCCTGAATGAGCTTATAATGTGTGATCGCATGTAGACCATCGCCTTCATGAGGACTGGAGTACATTTTCAGGGTTGAGGTTTCTTTTAACCAAGAGCTAACTGTACCTTCAGGTCTTTTAACAGCGCCTTCGACTAGAGCTACGTAAGAACGTTCTTTCACNNGCTGATGCGGACATGCTCCATAAGCTGCCGGTAAGCGGTCAATTCATTTTCTTCCGCAGTGGCAATCGATAGCAGTCCAGCATCCTTTTGAATAATGATTAGATCATCATCTTCATGGACGATGGTGAGGCCGATCATTTCTGCTACTTGTACAGGCTTCTCTTGATCAATCGTCACAGTTTGACCCGGATGCAATTGAAAATTATGCTGTGTGACTACTTTGCCATTCACTGCTACTTGTCCACGCGAGAGGATAGATTTAATAGCATTTCGTCCCCGGCCTGTGATATGTGTGAGTAAGAAAGGCAACAGCTCAGAAGGTTCATTTACAGTGAAAGACTTAGGTGCAGCGGGTGCTGCTTTAGCTTTATGATTAAGCTTGCCAGTTGGCTTGCTGTGCGAACGAGTACCTCTTTTGGCTGTTTCTTTAGAATTTCTTCTTGTGTTCATGACTGCATTCTCCGTCCTTTAATATTGTACTCCTCAATATACCATGGGCAGTTAAGAAATACTATNNTGAAGGGCAGCAAGAAACGAATTCGATTTATAGATAGAATAGCTGAGCTAGCCCTATCAGCAGGAATAAGCTGAAATATATCCAACCGATCACATTAGCGGATTTCTTTTCCCGGTGCATAGCATTGACCGCATATATTTTAGTATCCACAGTAAATTTTCCAAAACAAGAAGTGGAAGGACGATTTCATG